>JAYZAM010000100.1:0-5565 GCA_036339715.1 Pseudomonadota bacterium
ATGCGCATGCTCTCCGGGACACGCCGGCAAGCCAATGAAGTGGTTGCGATCATGCCGCCCAATATGGGTGAGGCCACGATTGAGAAGATTGCCATCAATGCCGTCATGGCCGGGTGTAAACCAGAATACCTGCCGGTGGTGATCGCCGCGCTGGAAGCGGTGTGTACGGATGAGTTCAATATTCACGGCGTTATGGCGACAACCATGGGGGCGTCGCCAGTACTGGTGGTGAATGGTCCCATTCGAGACCGTATTGGCATGAATAGCGGCCTGATGGCACTCGGAACGGGCAATCGCGCCAATGCCACGATTGGCCGGGCAGTGCGTCTTGCCATTCGAAATATCGGTGGCTCTAAACCCGGTGGAACAGATCGCTCGACTCTCGGCTCTCCAATGAAGTTCACTATGTGCTTTGCCGAGGCTGAGGAACGTTCGCCCTGGGCGCCTCTGCATGTTGAGCGCGGGTTTGAGGCAGAAGACTCGGTGGTCACAGCTTACGCGATGACGTCTGGTCCCGTGCACATTGTCGATCAGGAATCGCGTGCGCCTGATGAGATGGCGGGGACACTCGGGTTAGGCCTGGAATCCATGTTCCTGCCCAAATATCACATGATGCCGGTCGACAGTCTGCTGGTCGTTTGTCCGGAACATATCGATACGCTGATGCGCGACGGGACATATGAGAAGGATCGCCTGCGTGATCGCATCCAGGAGGTCACAATGCGGCCATTGCGGGACATGATCGCAGATGACGTGTCGGGCGCTGGAATGACCCGCGCCGCCGCCTCAAAGCTTAGCGAAGAGCAATTGGACAATCGCGTGCCAAAGTTTGCCAAGCGCGAGCATATCCATATGGTGGTTGCAGGATCTGATGCGGGGAAGTTCTCGAGCGCCTTCCATGGCTGGGTGACCGGTCCCATGGGCTCGCAGGCTGTGTCCCGTAAGATTGAAGAAGTTTAGCAAAAGGAGGATGAATGACAGTAATTCTCGATCCAACCGATGAAGCGGTTCCCGTTAGCCGGCAAATTACGCCGCGCGCCGGGAGCGTTTCAGGTGTGGTTGGTTTGATGGATATCCGAAAGCCAAGAGGTGACATCTTGCTCGACGAGCTGGAGCGCCTGTTAAGTGATCGAATGCCGGACATAGAAGTTCGGCGTTATGCCAAACCAACATTCACCAAGCCGTGTCCGGACGATTTGCGGGCGCAGATGAAGGCGGAATGTGACTTCGTTGTCGAAGGGTTGGCTGACTGAGGGTCTTGTACGACGTGCAGTATGCACGACACAGTCTGGTTTGAAATCCAGGGCCTTCCGGCAGTTACAATCGCTTCCAGCGAGTTTCATAATGCCGCTGTCACGCAGCGGGAAGCGCTCGGCATGAACGATGCGCGTTTTGTCCTCGTCGATCATCCCATTCAGGATGCGACTGATGATGAAATGCGCGCCAAGGCGGCAGACGTATATGACAAAGTCGTTGAAGCTTTGACGGCCTAGTCCTTACGTGGTTCCAATCTCGTCAGCCCGGTCCATTGGCCGGGCTGACGCCGTTTTGAAAGGTCGAAGCTTGAACATTCTGGGCCAGATACCTGTGAGTCGTGACCTTGTGTTACTGGGCGGCGGGCATACGCATGCCCTCGTTTTGCGAAAATGGGCGATGAATCCATTGCCCGGGGCTCGTGTCACGCTCGTCAATCCAGATGTCAAAGCGCCCTATACTGGCATGCTACCTGGGTTCGTCGCGGGACATTATGAGCGGGCCGAGCTCGATGTGGATTTAGTCAAACTCTCGCGTGCGGCCGGTGCGCGATTGATCGTGGATCGCGCGATCGGCATGGACTCTATCCGTAAGCAGGTGGAATTGGCCGGGCGGCCAGCGATTGGCTACGATACTTTATCGATCGATATCGGGATCACTTCTGATCTTGGCGTATCGTCAGAGCACGCAGAAAAGGTGATTCCAGCAAAGCCGCTCGCGCATTTCGCGGACGCGTGGGAAGACTTGCTGGTTCGGATTGAGGGTAACGTCGCAGGGCCCGCAATCACAGTGATTGGTGCGGGTGTTGCCGGGGTTGAGCTTGCGCTTGCCATGTCGCATCGGCTGTCCTCGTTAGGGATGGATAAAGCCCGTATTGCGTTGATCGAGGCCGCCGACCAACCCATGCGCGAACTCAATAACAGCGCGCGAAAACATCTCCTCGCGGCGCTAAAGGCGGCCGACATTACGGTAGAAACGCAAGCTAATCCTGATCACCATATCTCTGATGCGGACTTCGTGGTCAGCACCGCGGGCGCTCAACCTTATGCATGGCTGAGGGAGACTGGGCTTGCCTTGCAGGACGGGTTCATTCGTGTCACGCCGTCTCTGCAATCAGAGACCTTTGCGGACATCTTTGCAGTCGGCGATTGCGCACATCTCGTACATGCACCGCGCCCGAAAGCAGGTGTCTATGCTGTGCGTCAGGCCCCCGTATTGTTCGAGAATTTAAGAGCGCAACTCTCGGCGTCGGACTTGCGTTCCTATCAGCCGCAAAAAGACTATCTCAAGCTGATTTCTATGGGGCGACAAAGGGCAGTAACGGACAAGTGGGGTTTGGGCGTCGCAGGCGACTGGGTCTGGCGCTGGAAGAACCAGATTGATCAGACGTTCATGGATCAATTCCGTACCCCAATAGAGATGGCGGAGGCAGTCATTCCGAGCGAAATGGCTGAAGGCGCGGGAGCGCTGCTCGACGTCCAGAGAAACGCATGTGGTGGCTGCGCGGCCAAGGTTGGCGCTTCAACCCTGCGAGACGGGTTGATTTCGGCGGATCAAGCTGCGCGTCCTTCCATGGAAGACGCCGCCATTGTTAAAATTCCAAATGGCTATGACGTGTTCAGCACCGATCATTTGAGGGCGTTTACGCAAGATGCCTATCTGATGGCTCGGTTGGCGGCGATCCATGCGCTTGGCGATATTTGGGCGATGGGCGCTGAGCCGAAAACCGTTCTGTCGCATATCATTCTGCCACCTTTATCGCCCGCCAAACAAAGCGCCATGATTCAAGAGATCATGGCCGGAGCCGGGCAGGTGTTCGCCGAGAGCGGAAGTGAAATCCATGGCGGTCATACCAGCAATGGCGCTGAGCTCACGATCGGGTTTTCAATCCAGGGTCAGGTGGCATCCGCTCCGGTTCAGCAATCTGGCGCCAGGCCGGGCGACGCTATCATTCTAACCAAGCCGATCGGGACGGGCGTCATCCTCGCCGCCGAAATGCGTCAGCTCGTCGATGGCGATGATTATCACGCTGCGATTGCGAGCATGAGCCGCTTGCAGAACCGAGCCTCGGCTTTGTTGTCTGAATCGGCGACCGCAATGACAGATGTGACAGGTTTCGGATTAGCTGGGCATATGCTCAATATCTTGGACGCGTCGGAAGCTGGAGCGGTGCTGAACATATCTGAGGTGCCGCTCCTATCTGGCGCTCTTGCTTTGTCGAAAATGGACGTGAGATCCACACTCTGGCCAGAAAATGCCAAGCAGCGTGCCCGCGTTGAAAATTATTCCGGGGGGAGGGCCGACCTCTTGTTTGACCCTCAAACCTGCGGTGGGTTGCTGGCAGCCGTGCCCGCGAATGCCTTGGATGATGTCGTCGCCGCGTTTCAGAACGCGGGCGAGCAAATTTGGCGGATCGGAGAAATTGTGCAAGGTGATGGAAACATACAATTGGCGTGACGATTGCCAATAGACTTGTCTCTAATTGTAAGAGCGATGGAGGGAAGGGGAGGAAAATGATACGAAGCCTGTTGAGTCTTCTGACGCTGAGCGCGTTTGGCTGTTTCACTGTTCACGCGCAGACCGATGATCGGCCTAACATCGTCATCATCTTGATCGATGATGCCGGACTGATGGATCTCGGGGTCTATGGCGGCGAGGCACGTACGCCAAACATCGATGCTCTTGCAGCGAATGGTGCGAAATTTCTACAATATCGGACCTCACCGCTCTGTTCGCCGACGCGCGCTATGCTGCTGACTGGAATCGATGCGCATCGCACAGGCGTCGCCACCATTCCTGAAGTTCTACCAAAAGAGCATAAGGGCCAGCCTGGATATTCCATGGCTCTGGAACCGGGTGTTCTAACGCTCGCAGATCGATTGAGCGATATCGGTTACCGAACCCTGATGACGGGGAAGTGGCACTTGGGTGAAACCGCCGAAGAGATGCCTGACAAACACGGATTTCAACGTTCATTCTCTCTGGCCGCGTCCGGCGCGGACAATTGGGAAGACAAATCCTACATGCCTTACTATCACGACGCGCCTTGGTGGGAGGATGGCGTCGAAGTCGGATTGCCGGAAGATTTCTATTCCTCGGAGTTTATCGTCGACAAGATGATCGAGTATCTCGGTGAGACTGACGAAACCCAGCCTTTCCTCGCCTATCTACCCTTTCAGGCGATCCATATCCCGGTCCAGGCACCAGCAGAATTCATCGCGAAATATGATGGCGTCTATGATGAAGGCTGGCACGTGCTTCGACAGAAACGTTATGAGCGCGCGCAGGAGCTTGGCCTGTTCCCACAAGGCGCGCCATTGGCTCCCATGCCGGCCGATGCGCGCGACTGGGACAGTCTGACGGATGCCGAGCGTGACCTCTATTCAGCGATGATGGAAGTCAACGCAGCAATGCTCGATGCGATGGACTTTCATGTCGGTCGATTCATTGAGCACCTGAAAACCGAAGGCCAGTTCGAAAACACGATTTTCGTGGTCGCTTCTGATAATGGGCCTGAGTTTAATCGCGGCGACAACGATTGGCGGATAAGCCTGTTTCAGCGCTTCACCGGCTATAATATCGACGCGGATCGCGCTGGGCTTCCCGGCAGCTGGGGGTTCATCGGTCCGGAATGGGCGAACGCGGCAGCGTCCCCAGGGGCGCTTTATAAGTTTTATGCGACCGAAGGGGGTGTGCGCTCGCCCTTGATCATTTCCGGGCCTCAGATCGCGCCATCTGTTGTCGGTTCGCCTGCGATGGTGTCGGATATTACGCCGACCCTGCTGGATTGGGTCGGCGCGCCGGATGCGCCTGCCGCATCGATTCAGATGACCGGACGCAGCTTGCTCCCGGTCCTCCGCGGCGAGGTGGAAACCGTTTATGCAGAGGACGATATTCGCGCGATTGAAGTCTCTGGCAATAGTGCGCTTTACAAAGGCGACTATAAAATCACGCGAAGCGTTCCGCCCGTCGGCGATGGAACTTGGCGTCTGTTCAATATGCAGACGGATCCTGGCGAAACCAATGATCTCAGCGCCTCTCAGCCGGAGGTGATGGAAGATATGCTGTCAGAATTCGCGACCTATTCTGCGGAGATGGGCGTTCTGGAAATGCCCGATGGTTACAACTCGCTCGAGCAAATTCTGAAGAATACGACCACGCGCCTGCGCAAACGGTATGGCTGGATGGTTATGCTGGCGGGCATCATCTTCCTGGGACTTCTGTATGGGACCTATCGTGGGCTTCGCTTCGCCGTCGGACGGAAGCGAGACTAGGAGAGCGCTCGATAAATAATCATTGTAATGGCGTTCG
>JAYZAM010000101.1:0-10315 GCA_036339715.1 Pseudomonadota bacterium
TGCTCTGCGTGATCGACGAGTTTACGCGTGAGTGTCTCGCCATCCGTGTCGAACGCAAGCTGAACTCCCGCGATGTTCTGGACACCTTGGGCGAACTCTTCGTTGAACACGGCCCGCCAGAGCATATACGTTCAGATAACGTCCTATGTAACGAAGCTAATTGGAAATTTGGCAACAGATCAGTTGCTGCGTGATGGGTTTCACGCGTTTGTTTTCTTCTCCCACGCGGTTTCTGCCGTCAAGGTAATTGTCTCTTCCATAGCAAACACGGGATCGCAATTTGCCCCAACCGTCCTTAATACGAGATCAGAATACCCAAGCAGAAAGCCTGATCATTATCTACGAGGTCGCACGGTGCGCCTCAACGGCCCGTCAGAGGAAGGTCTTTCCGCCTGGGACCGACACTTTCAAAGAAAGGTCGGTAATCGGTTTCGGTCTTGATGACCGCAAATGCCGTACGTGCCATTTTCGCAGCTACGGCTGTAAGTGCTTTTCGCTTTAGATCGCGATTGTCAGGATCCTTCTTGATGTAACGCCGATACTTGTCCCTGAAGCTGTTTTCTCTTTGCCGGATGGCGACCTGGCCAGCCATCCAAAACGCACGCCTCAGTCTGGCGTTTCCAAACTTTGAAAGTTTCGTCTGCCCGCGAAAAATCCCGGACTGATGTGTCGAGAGGTTGAAGCCGCAATACTTCAAGAACTGACGATGATGACGAAAGCGCCGAAGATCTCCAGCTTCCGCCAAAACCGTCAACGCATGGATCGGGCCGATGCCCGGAATGGTTTTCAAGCGTTGGAAGTCGGGGCGCTCGCCAAGCAGATCTTCTGCATGTTGTTCGATGGCATCTCTGCGCGCGATCAAGTCGCGGCCTTGTGACAGAACCAGTTTAAACATCGCGATGGAGCGAGACTCTTCAGCGATCGGAAGCCCAATAGAATCAACGGCTACAGAGTAGATGTTATCAATTAATCGATGTTTTGATTGCTTCTTGCCGACCACATCCCAAGCCGCTTCGATGAATGCTTCACGCTCCATGCAGACGATGCTTGCCGGCGTTGGAAAGACTTCCAGAAAAGCCAGAAACCAATCACTACGAGTAGAATTTCGAAACCGCTCTGCCTCTGGAAAATAGAGCGGCAGATAGTGCGTACATAGGCGGTGCCAGAACTCTGTCTTGGTTTTGGAAATCACTTCATGGGTCTTAGAGAGCTCCTGCAAATCATTGATCCCGTGAACCAGCGGATCATACCAAATCTGGGTCAGCCCCGTGCGCATCATGTGCAGAATAACTTGGGCGTCTTTCGGGTCATTCTTGTCCCAGGAGTTGTGCATCGCTTCTCGAGTTCGGGCCATGGCGAGCGAGGAAATCGAGTGAAGCTCCAATCCTTGCTGATGGAAATGCCAAGCCATCGGGCGGTGATAGTCGCCGGTCGGCTCGAAGCCGATCTGAACAGGCAGACCAAAGCCAAGCAGTCTATCGCAGAGTGATCTGTAATCTTCGAGCGTATGGCGAAACGAGATACGTCGTCGTTTCTGTGCAGGAATATCGATGAGCGCCTCATTGCGATACTTGGCAACATCGATGGCTACCAAAATGCTCTGCGCAGGCTTATCATCGTCACGTGTCATGACCGGTCTCCTTCTCTTTTGTGTGGTCGGCAAAACCACTTTAGAGACCTGTTGACC
This sequence comes from Pseudomonadota bacterium, assembly GCA_036339715.1. Lineage (GTDB taxonomy): Bacteria > Pseudomonadota > Alphaproteobacteria > Caulobacterales > Hyphomonadaceae > Henriciella. Next base: position 1,688 of record JAYZAM010000101.1, read on the forward strand.
GGTCATGGCCACCTGCCTGCGTGATGGGCGCTACAGGTGACCATGACCTCACTTCCCAATGTGCTATGGTCCAGAGTTTATCGCCGTGGCCTTGCGGGAATGGTTTGAAAAGATCGGCGTGCAAACGCTCTTTATCGAACCAGGAAGTCCGTGGGAGAATGGATACAATGAAAGCTTCAACGGCAAGCTCAGAGACGAGCTGCTCAACGGGGAGATTTTCTGCTCGATGAAAGAGGCCAGGACGCTGATCGAACACTGGCGCCAGCATTACAATACGGTGCGGCCTCACTCATCACTCGGCTATCGTCCGCCAGCACCCGAAACGAAATCGCCCTTCCAAATCTACGCTCAAAACACTACACAGAAAATGGCTGCGCTATAGGGGGCGGGTCAAATTCACGGTTGGGTCTTATGTCTTCTTTTGCTCGCAAATCTGAAATCGCGAGATTTCTTAATTAGGTGTTTTGCTTCTTGAAATGCTTGCGACCAGTAGCCTGTTTCATGGGTTGGTGCGTTTCGGAGGTGTTCTATTATTGAATCAACCTCGGATCGCAGAGACGATCCAGGCAGCTGCAGGCATGGTGACCCTGCCATTTTGATCCGTGTGCGCTGCCAGGCTTCCTGCGAGGGCGTCTTCGACTTGAGACAGCTCAGCGCCGGCTTCAGAGACCAGCCTCGCCACGGGCCCAAGCTCCATCATGAACCTCGCGGCATCAGAATTGGTATCTCCCGGCAGCGTCACCCGGCCCAGCCAGGGATGTATGACAATGCCTTTCCATCCCGCATCGGTCAGGATTGAGGCAACACGATTCTTATCCGCAAAGGCAAAAGGACCGGGTGTGCCCGGAGGCGGCGTCGCGGGCGGCGCAGGCAGAAGCGGCAAGGCCGCTTCGAGCGGTGCGCGGGCCCAGTCATTTTCGCTAAGCGCTTGCCAGCAGGCGAAGACCATCCGACCTTCCGGTTTGAGACTGTCCCTGAGATTGGCAAAGGCGGTGACAGGATCATCGAAGAACATAACGCCAAATCTCGAGATCAAGGCATCCACGGGACGCTCGGACCGATAGAGTGCCGCATCAGCTTCTTCAAAAGACGCGGGCGCACCACGCTCGGACGCACGCAGACGCGCAAGAGAAAGCAATGGCTTAGAGACATCGATACCAACTGCGCCGCGCTTATCCCCAACGCGGAATCCAGCCTTGAGCGTGAGCGCGCCTGCGCCGCACCCGACATCAAGAACATGCTCGCCTTCGATTAAAGAGACTATCTCGAGGACTTCATCGGCGAAGGGCTCAAGCAAGGCATCGAGGCGCTCTGCGTGACGAACCCATTTCTCACCTGCCTGCCCATTCCAATAGGCGATCTGGTCTGTATTGCTCATCAGGCTCTAATCCGGCTTGCAGGTGCGCAGCCCGAAGATCCGATAAAGCGGGCAGAATTTGATCATGCTGGTGCCAAGCATGATAACGCCAACCGCAACAAGCGCGATCCGTTCCCAGCCCCAACCGCCTACGGCGGCGATCGGACCGACAAACACAAGTGCCAGCGCGACAATTCCAATAAGTGCGCGGAGCACGCGATCTATAGTTCCTACATTGGCAGACATTTCTCTTCCTTCCTTGATTTATCTGTTTGTATTCAAGCGGGCTTGGTTCGCGGCGTCATTCGGTCGAACAGTTCGAATGCCGCCATCCCAGCGCCCATCGCCGCAAGAAAAACGAGAACTGGCGCGCCGCCAAAGGTCAGAGCCGAAATCGCCGGACCCGGGCAAAGACCGACAAGACCCCAGCCAATCCCGAACAAGATAGCGCCAAGGGCGAGTTTGGTGTCGATCTGGCGATTGCCAGGCACTTGAAAGCGCTCGCCGAAGACCGGCTTCGGTCTCGTCCAGGCGAGTCTGTACCCGACCGCGGTCACAATGAGCGCGCCGCCCATGACGAAAGCGAGCGATGGGTCCCAGTTTCCAAAGAGATCAAGGAAGGCGAGCACTTTCGCCGGATTGACCATCTCGCTAATGGTGAGCCCGAGGCCGAATATCAGACCGGCGACCAAAGCTGCGATATTGCGTCCCATGACTTAAGCTCCCAAGACTGATTTTGCGATCACAACGGTCGCCATGCCAGCGCCCATGAACAGCGCCACCGACGCCATTGAGCGGGGCGACAGGCGCGAGAGACCACAGACGCCATGACCGCGGGTGCAGCCGGAGCCAAGCCGTGTTCCGAACCCGACCAGCAAGCCACCAGCGATGATGAGCGGCCAATTCTGCGTGATCTCAAAAGGCGGCTGCACCCCCTGCACAAGTGTCCATAGAGCCGGTGCTGCGATCAGACCGACAACGAAAAGAATGCGCCAAAGCTTGTCACCACGCTCAGCGAAGACCAAGCCTGAGAAGACGCCGCTGATCCCTGCGATCCGTCCATTGAGCGCCATTAACAGTACGGCGGACAGCCCAATCAGGGCCCCGCCAATTGATGCGCTGATGGGGGTAAAATTCTCCATGGGCGTGCCTCTCTCAATAGATTTACAATCTTGTATTGACGTATCTGTAAACCGTATTTTATTAACAGACAAGCAAGAGATTTTCATCATGACCGAAATCGACACAGCACCTTCCCAGCCGAACTCCGCGCGCATTGACGATATCGCGCCGGACTTCATCGCCCGCAGCACGCAAGGCGAGGTCAAATTGTCAGACTATCGCGGGTGCTGGCTGCTCTTCTTCTCGCACCCGGCAGATTTCACGCCGGTCTGCACCTCGGAATTCGTGGCGCTGCAGAAGGCGAAACCGCAGTTTGATAAACTAAATTGCGATCTCCTCGGCCTCTCCGTCGATAGCCTCTATGCACACATCGCCTGGGTGAAAGACATCGAGGCGCGCTTTGACGTAAAGATCACGTTCCCGATCATCGAAGACATCTCGATGGCGGTCAGCCGCGCCTACGGCATGATCCACGAGGGCTCGGCGACGACGGCCGCGGTGCGCTCTGTCTTCTTTATTGATCCGGAAGGCTATGTCCGCGCGCTCATTCATTACCCGATGAATGTCGGGCGGTCCGTCGATGAGCTTCTGCGTGTCCTGCACGCTTTGCAAACCTCTGACGCCTGCCATCTCGCCACACCGGAAGGCTGGAAGCCTGGCGAAAACGCCGTTCTTCCCCCGCCGCTCGATCAGGCCGAAGCTGACAAGCGATCGGCCATGAATGGCGGCGCCTGGTACCTTACCCATGCGGAGGCGAACCAGTGACGCCGATAACCCAGGATCTTGCGCCTCTGGCGAGCGAAGCGACCGAGCTTTTGAAAGCGCTAGCTCACCCAGAGCGGCTCATGATCTGCTGCCAGCTGCGGGATACGGAGCTTTCAGTCGGCGATATCGAAACCACGCTCGGCATCAAGCAGCCGCGTCTGTCGCGCGAACTCTCTAAGCTTCGCGATACCGGGCTGGTCACGACCCGCAAGGAATCGAAGCTCGTCTTCTACACGCTGTCCGACAAGCGGCGTGTTCGGGAGATGGTCGATGCGATCTGCGCCGTCATGCTTGGTAAGGCGGCCCCAAATACTGGCGGCGAGACCGTCTCCCCAAAACTCAAACCCAATCGCCCCGGCGGCTACGGCGTTTTTGCCTGCACGGGGTCTTAAGCAAGCCATGGAGTCTCAGATGCACAAACCAGAGGTCACCGGTTTCTTCGACGAAGCCACCTATACAATCAGCTATGTGGTCGCCGATCCGGAGACGAAGCACTGCGCAATCGTCGACTCTCTTCTTGATTACGATCAGGCGTCTGGTCGTACGACAACGACCTCAGCAGACAGGCTCATCAATTTCGTTCGCCAGAATGGGCTGATCTGCGAGTGGATCATCGACACGCATGTCCATGCCGACCATTTGACCGCTGCGCCCTATATCCGCGAACAACTCGGCGGCAAGACAGCCATCGGCGACAAGATTCCCGTTGTCCAACGCGTCTTCGGCGAAATCTTCAATGAGGGACAGAGCTTCCACACAGATGGCAGCCAGTTCGACCACCTCTTCAAGCCGGGCGAGTCCTACCGCGTCGGTAATATCGAGGCACGCGCGCTCGCAACGCCCGGCCATACACCGGCGTGCATGACCCATCTCATCGGTGACGCCATGTTTGTCGGCGACACGATCTTCATGCCCGACTTCGGCACCGCGCGCTGCGACTTCCCGGGCGGCGACGCCGGAACGCTCTACGACTCGATCCAGATGCTGTTCGACTTCCCGGACGAGACCCGCATGTTCCTCTGCCACGACTACAAGGCGCCCGGCCGTGACGAATATGTCTGGGAGACCACGATCGGCGAGCAAAAGCGCTCCAACATCCATGTCAAAGACGGCACATCGCGCGAAGAGTTCATCAAGATGCGCACCGAGCGTGATGCAACGCTCGCCATGCCGAAACTGATCCTGCCATCGGTTCAGGTCAACATGCGCGCGGGCGACATGCCGCCGCCGGAAGACAATGGCGTGCGGTACATGAAAGTGCCGATCAACGCCCTCTAATGTCAAATCAGAAAATACGCCGGGAGGACAAACCCTATGGATATCAAGACGATTGCGCCGGACCTGTCGGTCTCACCACAGATCAGTGTTCAGGATGTCGGTATCGCCGCGAGCCAGGGGTTCAAGTCCCTGATCATTAACCGGCCGGACGGCGAGTCGTCCGACCAGACAGCGCATGCCGAGATTGAAGCGGCCGCGCAGCGCCATGGTCTGGAGGTGCGCTATGTGCCGGTCGTCTCCGGCAAAGTCACCGATGCCGATGTCGAAGCGTTCGACAAGGCCATGCACGAACTGCCGGCCCCGGCGCTCGCGTATTGCCGAACGGGCACCCGCTCAGCGACGCTCTGGGCGCTGTCGCAGGCCGGTCACTTATCCACTGACGCTATTCTCAAGACGGCCGCGAGTGCTGGCTATGATTTGTCCGGTTTGCGCGCCCGCCTTGATGCCCGCGATAAGGCCGCCGAAGGTGGAATCGGGCCAGTGAAATCCCATGATGTGGTCATTATCGGCGGCGGAGCGGCCGGTATCTCAACCGCAGCCTCCATTCTGAAACGGCGGGGCGGCGTTGACATCGCGATCGTCGAACCGCGCACAGAGCATTATTACCAGCCTGGCTGGACACTGGTCGGCGGCGGTGTTTTCAAGCGCGAACAGACTGAGCGCCAGATGGCGACCCTGATGCCGAAAGGCGTACAATGGGTTCGCGCCGCCTGCGCCGGGTTCGACCCGGAACGTAATCAGGTCATTCTCGAGGATGGCGAGCGTATCGGTTACAAGGTGCTCATCGTCGCGCCCGGCCTGAAGCTCAATTGGGATGGCATTGAGGGCTTGAAGGAGACGCTCGGCAAGAACGGCGTGACCTCGAACTATCTTTTCGACATGGCTCCTTATACCTGGGAGCTGGTCCAGTCGATGAAAGGCGGGCGCGCGCTCTTTACCCAGCCGCCCATGCCGATTAAATGCGCCGGTGCGCCTCAGAAAGCGATGTATCTTGCGTGCGATGCGTGGAAGCGGCGCGGTGTCCTGAAGGATATTGAGGTCGAGTTTCACAATGCAGGCGGCGTCATCTTCGGGGTGAAGGAATACGTCCCAGCCCTGATGAAATATGTCGACAAGTACGGGATTGATCTCTGCTTCAACGAGACACTTATCGCTGTCGATGGGGCGAAAAGAACGGCATACTTCGACGTGAAGGATGCCGACGGCAAGGTGACCCGTGAGGCACGCGAATTCGACATGATGCATGTCTGCCCGCCGCAAACCTCGCTTGATTTTGTCGCCAACAGCCCGCTTGCCAATGAGGCCGGCTGGATCGATGTCAGCGGCGAGACGCTGCAGCATACCCAATACGGCAATGTGTTCGGCCTTGGTGATGCGGGCTCAACCCCAAACGCCAAGACCGCAGCCGCTGTGCGCAAGCAGGCGCCAGTCGTGGCCCATAACGTGCTTTGCGTCCTCGACGGAAAAACGCCGAACGCCGTCTATAGCGGCTATGGCTCCTGCCCGCTGACCGTCGAGCGCGGCAAGATCGTGCTCGCCGAATTCGCCTATGGCGGCAAGCTGGAGCCCACCGTGCCGCAATGGATGCTGAATGGGACCAAACCGACCCGCGCGGCCTGGTTCCTGAAGGAGAAAATGCTGCCCAACATCTATTTCGACATGATGCTGCGCGGCACCGAGACCCTCGCCAAACCGAAGCTCATTCCACACCGGCCCGCTGCCCATGAGGCGCAACAGGCCGTTGATTTCAAGGATGCGCCGTCAAAAGCGGCGTAGACTTGACCTGAACAATGCCTACTGACCGCCGCGTCTCCCCACCCAGCCGCAGCAGGCATTGTTCTCTTCTCATGTTTTAAACAAACGGCCAGCACATGAAGCTCGCAAAATATTTTCCGATCCTAGACTGGGGCCCGAAATATCGGGGCGAGACCTTCGTCAACGACATGGTTGCGGCGGTGATTGTAACGATCATGCTCATCCCGCAATCGCTCGCTTATGCGCTGCTTGCGGGATTGCCGCCGGAGATTGGCCTCTACGCCTCAATCCTCCCATTGCTCGTCTATGCGATCTTTGGCTCAAGCCGGCAGCTGGCGGTTGGACCAGTCGCGATCCTGTCTTTGATGACAGCGGCCGCGGCAGGCAAGATCGCCGCCCAGGGAAGTGCTGAATACATCCAGGCCGCGGTCATTCTCGCGCTCTTGTCAGGCCTGATCCTTCTCGCCATGGGCCTCTTTCGTATGGGATTTCTGGCGAACTTCCTCAGCCACCCAGTCGTCTCAGCCTTCATTACCGCGTCAGGCATCATCATCGCCGCCTCACAGCTAAAACATATCCTCGGCATTGATGCGGGCGGGCATAACCTGTTTGAAATCCTTGTTTCGCTGTTTGAGAAACTTCCAGAAACCAATTTGCCGACGCTCTATATCGGCGGGGCGTCTCTGATCTTCCTTTTCTGGGTTCGCAAGCAATTCAAACCGCTCCTCAAAGCGATCGGACTTGGCGACAAAGCGGCGACCATCATTGCACGCGCGGGACCCGTTTTCGCTGTCGTAGCCGGTATTCTTGTGGTCGCGAGCATGGGGCTCGACAAACAAGGCGTTAAAATCCTCGGCGATGTTCCGCAGAGTCTGCCTGCGGTCGGCGTTCCGGCATTCAATGCGGATATCTGGATGCAGCTCCTCGGCTCAGCGGCATTGATCAGTCTTATCGGTTTCGTTGAGTCCGTCTCCGTGGGGCAGACGCTCGCCGCGAAAAACCGAACGCGTATCGATCCGAACCAGGAACTAATCGGTCTTGGCGCGGCGAGCTTTTCCGCAGGCGTTTCCTCAGGCTATCCGGTCACGGGCGGCGTCGCCCGCTCAGCCGTCAACTTTGACGCAGGCGCAGAAACGCCCGCAGCGGGAGCCTTCACCGCCATTGGGATTGCGCTTGCGACAGTCTTCCTCACGCCTTTCCTTTTTTATCTGCCGCAGGCTGTGCTTGCCGCGACCATCATCGTGGCAGTCCTGTCACTCGTTGATACTCCAGAAGTCATTAAAGTCTGGAAATATTCCAAATCTGACTTCGCCGCCATGGCGGCCACGATCTTCGTGACGCTCTTCTTTGGCGTGGAACTCGGCGTCACAACCGGCGTCGTCCTGTCGCTCCTTCTGCATCTCTATAATACGAGCCGTCCCCACTTTGCACTCGTCGGTCAGCTCCCAGGCACGCACCATTTCCGCAATGTAAATCGCCATCCAGTTGTGATCTCGGATACCGTGCTGACCGTCCGCATCGATGAGAGCCTTTACTTCGCTAATGCACGGTTCCTGGAAGATACTGTTTATTGCATGCTCTCCAACCGCCCCGACATGAAGCACCTCATTCTCATGTGCCCTGCGGTGAATCACATTGATGCGAGCGCGCTGGAAAGCCTGGAAGCGATCAATCACCGCCTCGAGGATGCAGGCGTCACACTTCACCTGTCCGAAGTCAAAGGCCCGGTCATGGATCGTCTCAAGCGTACGCATTTCCTGGAGCAACTGACGGGCAAGGTTCACCTCAATCAATACGAGGCCATGCTGGATCTGGATGAGGAGTGCGTGAAAGGCGCGTTTTCCCGAAACCCCAAAACAACTGAACCCGGAACCGACCCTTGCCCCTCGCTGCGTTATGCTGGGCTTGAATTCGTGGGCCAGTGAAAAAGTCAAAAATGAAGAAGATTCGAAAACGGAACTCCCAGAATGTTTGAAGCTCTCGACGCTGTCCTCTTAGCGCGTATCCAGTTCGCCTTCACGGTCAGCTTTCACATTATTTTTCCGGCCTTTTCAATCGGCCTCGCCTCCTATCTCATGGTGCTTGAAGGACTGTGGTTGAAAACCGACAATCCAGTTTATTTGCGCCTGTTCAAATACTGGCGGAAAATCTTCGCGGTCGCTTTTGGCATGGGCGTGGTGTCCGGCATCGTCATGTCCTACCAGTTCGGAACAAATTGGAGCGTCTTCTCGGACAAGGCGGGACCGGTGATCGGGCCGCTCATGGCTTATGAAGTGCTGACCGCTTTCTTCCTCGAAGCCGGATTCCTCGGTGTGATGCTGTTCGGTCTGGGGCGGGTCTCCAACACGCTG
>JAYZAM010000102.1:0-5013 GCA_036339715.1 Pseudomonadota bacterium
GAACCAGATCGACATTGCGAAAAAGGTCTTCTCACCAGACCCTGACGAAGTGAAGTTTGCCGCCCGTATTCTGGAAGCCATGCCGGATGGCACAGGCGTGGTGATGCTCGACGGTAAAATGCAGGACGATGCGACCTGGAAGCAGGCGAAAGTCATCGTCGATCTGGCGAAACTCGTCGCCCAGAAAGACCCTGAATACAAAGAAGCCTACGGGTTTTAGACTTTGACTTTTTTTTGCTCAGTCGCTGATCCTCACCATTGGTTCGGGCGACTTGCGCCTTCGCAGTCGCTCGTAAAATCCTTCTCCTGTCGGGAGAAGGATTTAGGATGAGGAGAGCTTAGATGCGACTGCGACAAAGGCTTTTTCGATGAGCGAGCAGGACACCGAAAAACCATTTGCCGGTGTATTTTTGCGCCTGGGTCGCGCTTTTGATGCTTGGTTGTTTCCAGTCTTTCGGAAACAATATCCATTGCCGGACAAATGGCCTGAATCGACCTTGCCAGTTAATTTAAGCGAAATGTACAATTTTGATTCATGTCTGGTCCGCCATGAGGGGGTTGCGGAGCTCACAACGAAATTCGCGCGAGAGGAAAAGATCACGCTTTTTGGGAGTGGCGTACTCTTAACGTTTGGCGGTATTTTCGCGTTCTTCCAAGTGGGGCCACTGGTAAGCCTTATCGGCCCTTTGATTTGGCCTGTATATGTGGCTTTGCTGCGATTTGAAGCGAAGCGCGCTCACGCAAGGGCAATGACGAAAGCATGGGACTTGCTCCAGGTAAACTCTCAGTCCAGATAAGCCGCGGCGTGTTGATCAGGCGCTTTAGGGCGTTCGGACTCCCTGAACGCCAGTCCGCTGCCTGTGCAGGGCGGCAGGTGTAAGGCCGGACATGGCTTTCACATCGCGCGCCATATGTGCCTGATCTGAAAACCCGAAGTCATAGGCAAGGTCCGCCCAGTCAGGCGTTTTGAAGCGCATCGCGGTCTGGACCAGTCTCTGGTGCCGCACATAGCGCGCATAGGCTTTGGGCGAGAGGCCGATCCGGTCCGTGCTGACCCGTCTCAGCGTTCGCGCTGACATATCTGCAAAGTCTGTCAGCGCGTTGATGTCCATTTGCCCGTTATGCTCACGAATAGCCTGTAGCGCCGTAAACATGCCGCTCGCTACCGGTGCAATCGTCTCGATCTGACGGGAGATGAGGCCGAGCAATGCCTCTGCAATCGTCTCTGCCGCTACGCCGCTTTCAGCCAGCCTGCGCACATGATAGCCCGAGAGCGCGAGATGGTTCGGCCAGTCCGGATTAGTATCTGAAACCTCTGACGGCCTGAGGCCAAGCAAAGGGATCGCATATTCAGGGAAAAGCCGTGCGGCGATAATCTCCAGCCCGTGCGGCGTGTCCTGAGAGACCGGCTGCGTTACCGGCCCGAGCACGCGAAGCGATACGTCTTCCACGCGGCCGTCAGCGCCGAACTGGCGAAACACCGCCAGACAGGTTTTCCAGTGGCCGGTAAGCGTCTGGCGCGACAGGGTCCGGCCCGCACCGCCATAAATCCAGAGGCTTTCCACACCGCGCGGCAGGTCGTCGGGCCTGTCATTCCAGCGATATTCGCCCAGCGGGTCGCAAAACGGCAGGCAAACCGAGGCGTGGCCGAAATCTTCAATACGCGCAGCGCCCGACATGCGAGCGAGCCTCTCTAACGAAGGAGAGACCGACATGCTGTATCGACTGGCCTGCATTATCTGCGCCTCTTGCATTGCCCTGACTGCGCCGGCAATCGCGGATGGCCACGCGCATGAAGAGCTGATCATAACCGAGAACGGCATCACATGGCTCGACCTTCCAGATCACAAAAACGGCACTACGACATTTGATCTCTGGATGTCGCCCGGGCGGGCCTTTACCGGATTTTTGTTCCGCGCGCCCGACGCCCAAAATGGAGAAATCCTCTATCTGCGCCACCATCAGCAGGGCAATCCGGACGCCTGGCAGTATCACCCGCGCTATAACGGGCATCAGGCGTATCAGATTTATCAAGGCGAAGGTTTCGCGGGCGTGACGAACGTCACCATGGGGGAATGGGTGAGCGGAGAACTGATCGTGTCTGACGATCAGGCCATTTTGCGCGTGAATGGCGAGGTCGTCGCTGCGGTCGGCGACCTCATCCGCGAACCTGCGTCCGGACAGATTGGCGTCTGGTCTTTGCGGGGCGAGCGCCGCCTCCGCAATCTCAGCTTCTTGCCAGAGGTGGAAGACATTTCCGCGCTCGTGCCGCCCCCGCAAGACCGGTTCGCGCCTGAAGGCCTCATCGCAGACTGGTCATTCAGCGCGCCTGTGTCCGCTGAGGCGGCGCTCAGCCCCGAGGGTGTCACCTATGATAACGCGCTGACTGCCGGGCATAGAGGGCTTGTGGATATGAACCAGCTTGCGCCGCTCTCTCCTGAGGCAAACACCATTTTTGCATCCGTCACGATGAATTCGCCGGAGCCGCAAATGGTGCTCCTCGATCTGGCATTTTCGGATAAGGCCAGCGTCTTCCTGAATGGCGAGCTTCTCTATGCCGGTTCGGATGTCTTCCTGACGCGCGATTATCGTTTCCTCGGCACGGCAGGCTTTAATGATACCGTCCCGCTTTATCTCTCCGCAGGTGACAACCGGCTTGAAATCGCCGTCACCGAACAGGAAGGCGGCTGGACGATTGGCGGTATTCTGCGCGGAGGCAAGGGCGTTACCATGCGACCTTGAAACAGGTAAAAGTCATCGTCGATTTGGCGAAACTCGTCGCCCAGAAAGACCCTGAATACAAAGAAGCCTACGGGTTTTAGTCTTTGACTTTCTTGCTCAGTCGCTGATCCTCACCATTGGTTCGGGCGACTTGTGCCTACGCGGTCGCTTGTGAAGTTCTTCTCCCATTGGGAGAAGGATTTAGGATGAGGGGGCAAAACAAGGGTCGCGGTAATTGATTTTCATTGCTTGACCCGACCGGCACCAGACTGACAAGCTGAAACCATGATCACCGGATCCTGCAATTGCGGCGGCGTTGCTTTTGAAATCGACGCTGAGACGGACAGTATTTACTGCTGTCACTGTTCCATCTGTCAGAAATGGAGCGGTGCACGCGGTGTCGCTGTTATTGTGTTTCCAACATCTGCGTTCAAATGGATTAAAGGCGGAAGCCTCATCACCCATTGGAAAAAACCGGATGCAGACTGGGAAAGCTGGTTCTGCTCCACCTGCGGTTCACCGCTGCCCGGCAAAAACGGTGAGGAGAGCATGTTCGCCCCCGCGGGTCTCATCACTTCGGGCGGCGAAAACCTGAACGTTGCTCACCACATTTTTGTCGGCTCAAAAGCCCATTGGGATGTGATCGGTGATGATGGCCAGCAGCATGACGGACATATCAAATGAGTATCTCATCCGCCCAATCAGCCGCCTTCTTCAAGGAAGTGAAAGAACATCAATCCGTTTGGACGATCCGCGATTCGGGTGGCATTCCGACTTCCACTAATCAAGATGGTGAGACGGCAATGCCATTCTGGTCGCAAGCAAGTCGCGCCCAGAAAATCATCGATGCCGTTCCCGCCTACGAGGGTTTCTCGCTATCGGAAATTCCGCTCGAAGAGTTCACGTCACGCTGGCTTTCAGGCCTTAAAGCAGATGGTCTGAAGGTTGGCATTAACTGGTCTGGTAAAGCAGCAACCGGCTATGACATGACCCCGGATGAGGTATTGGGCTTTCTGTCGATCAAATAGCGCGCATACCTTAACGTCAGGCTTGCGGTCAGCGCTGTTGCGGGCCTATCAGAGCGATCAACTATTCCTAGATTCGGGCGACAACAAGCAAAGTGCTGGCCCGAGCGCATTCGATTGAGACAAGCAGCCTTGAGCGCGTTCTATCGCGAAAACGCAGCGAAGCGGAGAACTGACGAAAATGACCTCGACCCGTTTCTTTGATCTCGACCCGACTGACGACCCGACCAAATGGACACTTGATGTGTCCATGGGCATTTCGGTGGGCCCGCCAAAGCACAAATTCCTGTTTGGCGGTGTGGGCCTTGCCTCTGCGATCCGCGCGCTGGAGCTCACCCATGAGCGCCCGCTGATCTGGGCGACGGCGCAGTATCTCTCCTTCGCCCAGCCAGGCGAGACGGTGAATGTGGATGTACGCGCCGCGACCGAGGGCAAGAATATCACGCAGGCGCGCGTGCTCGGCCATGTGGGTGACCGCGAGATTTACACCGTGAACGCCGCTGTCGGTTCGCGTGGCAAAGAGCTGGATCACCAATGGCTGGAGATGCCGGATGTGGCACCGCCTATGGATTGTGAAGCGCTGCCGCGCTTCCGCCCGAAGGTGGATGATGAGCCGGATGATCTGCAACAACGCCTTCATACCCGCGTTGCTCATGGCCGTTATGGCAAGAAGCGTAATGAGGGCGGCCTGTCCGAAGATGGCCGCGCTGTGCTCTGGTCCCGCCCGATGGACCCGAACACGCCAATTGACGCCACTATGCTGGCTGTGATCGCGGACTTTGTGCCGGGCGCAACGGGTAATGCGTTGGGTCTGCAGGCGGGCGCAAACTCGCTCGATAACACCATTCGTATCCGCAAGATTGTGCCAACCGAATGGGTGTGCGCAGACCTGCATATTCAGGGCATTCATGACGGCTTTGTGCATGGTGAAGCGCGCCTGTTTGCTGAAGATGGCACGCTTATGGCTGTCGCCTCACAGTCGGGCATTGTCCGCATCTGGGATGAGAACGGTAAGCGCTTTAAGTGAACGGGTAGCCTCAAGCACCGAAGATGCCCTTGCAGAAGGGCATCCAGGCTTAGACCTCACCACCAGCACATGCCTCACCATCTAAGCATGGGTTCCCGTCTTCACGGGAACCTGCGGCGTTTCAATATTGCCCTTCCAATAGTGGCCGTTCTGCCCTTCAATCTCTGAATGGCATTTTACGTCTACCTGCTTGCGAGCCAGAAAAACGGCACACTGTATTGTGGCCACACTGACGACATT
>JAYZAM010000103.1:0-5450 GCA_036339715.1 Pseudomonadota bacterium
ACGAGATTCCAGGTGAAACTGTCATAATTATCGACGACGAGGATTTTCTTGGCTGCGGTCATTGGTCAAACTCGTAACGGGCCGACAGGGCTGCAGCTCTTTTCAGGGCATTGGCTTTGTGGACGGTCTCATCGAACTCATATTGCGGATCAGAATCAAGAACGACGCCGCCGCCTGCCTGAATGTGCAAGGCGCCATCCTTCAAGACGGCCGTGCGCAGCGCGATACAGGTATCGAGATCACCATTCCAGCCGAAATAGCCAATTGCGCCGCCATAGATCCCGCGCGAATTCTGCTCCAGCTCATCGATAATCTGCATGGCCCGGATCTTCGGGGCCCCAGACACTGTTCCTGCTGGCAGTCCAGCGAGCAGCGCGTCAACGGCGGTCAGACCCTCTCTCAGGTCGCCTTCAACATGCGAAACGATATGCATGACGTGACTGTAGCGTTCGACGATGAATTGTTCGGTGACTTCGACGCTGCCATAAGCGGCGACGCGACCGACATCATTTCGGCCAAGGTCGAGCAACATGAGGTGCTCGGCGATCTCTTTCTGATCGGCGAGCAGATCAGCTTTGCGCTCTGCATCAATTGCCGGGTCACCAGAGCGCGGACGCGTCCCGGCGATTGGGCGAATGGCGACCCTGCCATCCCTGACGCGGACCAGAATTTCAGGGCTTGATCCAACTAGGCGAACGTCACCTAAGTTCATGTGGAACATGAAGGCTGACGGATTTAGACGGCGAAGCGCTCGATAGAAGCTAATCGACTTGCGATTAAAAGGCGCGCTGAAGCGCTGGCTCGGCACGACCTGAAAAATATCGCCGGCTTTAATATAGTCTCTCGCCGTATCGACCATGTCGAAATACTGCTCTTTGGACGTGTTCGACGTGAAGTCGAGCGCATCTTCCTCACCGTCGCGAGGCGAAATGGGAGGTGGGCTTTCAAGCGCCGTTTCAATCTTATCCAGCAACGCTTCAGCCGATTGCGCATCACCGGGTCGATGGCGTCCCACCAGAATGAGTTCCTGATAGAGGTGATCGAAAATTAACACCGCGCCCGGTATCATCAACAAGGCTTCGGGAACGTCTAATGTGTCCGGTTTGGTGATTGAGACCGGCTCGACATGCTGAATGAAGTCATAGCCGATATATCCGAATACGCCGCTCGCCATGGGCGGTAAGTCACTGTCACCGCCGGCATCGGCCAGACCGTCTTCGACGAATGTGCGCAACGCCTCTATCGGAGACCCTCCAACCTGTTCCGCGTCGGCGAAACTTAGGTCCGAAGCGCGTTCGCCGACCCCGTTGGCAACGCGCATCCAGCATTGAGGATATACACCGATAAAGGAATAACGGCCGAGCCGCTCGCCTCCAAGGATCGACTCAAACAGAAAGCTGCCCGGTAGATCTGCGCCGAGTTTCAGCATCGCCGAAACGGGCGTTTCTATGTCTCCTGGTCGGCGTCGGACCAATAATTGATCGCGGCTCATTGTTCCGTCACAAGGCTTCTCTTGTACGCGTCCAGGGCGCGAACATTTGTTTCGAGTTCAACGGTCTCAGAAATGCTGATCAGGAAAGCCCGGTTCAAGTCGGCTTCGATGCTGCTCTGGATCTCGAGCGCGCTGGCTTGCGCCAGCAAATCGAGCGTTTCGCTGGCCGGGCGATCGATTTCCGTGACCTGCATGATGATCATTTGACCTGACATGCCAGGCAGCGAGAACGTATCGCCTTCCTGGTCGGCTGAGAACAGGCCAGTCATCAAAGGGCGAGGCAGTTGCATGGTCGTGTCCTGGCGCGAGATCGCGCGTGACAGGTTTTCGACAGCGGCATTGTATTTTGCGGCTTCCGATTCGAGAGTTGCGGTGCCGTCGGCAATGGCCGCTTCGATCTCGGCGGCAACCGTCTGCAACTGCTCAGATTGCTGTTGCTGACGCCAGGCATCGACCAGCCGCGCCCGCACTTCCCCAAATTCAGGAAGGCGTTCAGGAACAATGCTATCGACGCGGGCAATCCAGGTCACTTCGTCATCGCCGAAACGTTCTGTGGTGCGTCCCTGCGCTTGCGCATAGACCATGTCCAAAAGACCCGGTGCGGTCACCAGAGGTAAGAAGCGCCGACCATCTGCACTGACGCCGTTCGGATCAACCGGCGCGAATGAAAGCACTGGTGTTCCAAGACCTTGAGCGATGCCTTCGAGCGTTTCACCAGTTCCGAGCAGGTCATCGAATAGGGGCAGGGCGTCGTAGAACAGGCCAACGGCGATTTCTCGGGCGAGTTCAGTTTGGATTTCCTCGCGCACATTCTCCAATGGCGTTGCGACGCCCGGCATAATGTCTTCAAGACGGATGACCATAAACTGTCCACCGACAGGCTGTGGGCCATGGATTGAGCTGATTTGTGCCCCGCGGGAGAAGACTTGCTCGGCCAAACGCTCATTCTGGATTACTTCACGGCGCCCTGTACGAAGCTCTGTCGACAAGGCGGTTTCAATCGCTTCCGGCGCAGCGCCGCCTGCGATCCGTCCTAATGCGGCGCGAGCGGTGCTTTCATCCGCAAACATAAATTCGGTGAAAGACCGGCTGTCTGCGCCTGTATAGCGCTCGGCTTTGTAGGCTTCATAGAAGGCGACGATGTCGTCCTCGGTCACTTCGGCTTGCGCCACAAAGTCCTCGGGGCTGAGCTGAATCAGGCTGATGCCACGGCGCTCTGGTTCCCGCAGGAAGTCTTTACGTTCCTCATAGAGGGCTTGCAGGTCTTCTTCAGTGGGCTCGCCAATCTCCGGCAGTTCGGCTTGATTGAGAATGAACCAAGATGCAGCGCGAAGCTCGCCTGCGAAACCGGCTTGTAGCCTCGCTAAGGCCTGAGGAACACGCAAGGCTTCGCCTGGCACGCGCTGAAGGCGGTCGATCGTCAGCCGGGTTTCAACATCCGACTCATAGTCGGCTTCGCGAAAGCCGTTGGTGTTCAAAAGCTGCGAATACCGCAACGGATCGAACACGCCGGTTGTATCCTGGAATATCGGATCCGTACGGATATTATCGACAATCGCACCGGTCGTCGCCGAGATCCCTTGTGAGTCGGCATATGCTGTCAGCATGGTGTCGCGCGAAATTTCAGCGAAAAGCTGATCCAGAAGCCCGCGTTGCATTGCCTCTTCTTTCGTGAGGGCACGTCCGCGTTCATCAGTCTGGGTGCGCAGGATGCGCTCTAAAGTCGCGTCAAAACGTTGATCAGAAATGCCGCGCTCGCCAGCGCTGACCAGTTTACTTCCACTTCCGCCGGTGAAAATATCCGTCACACCCCAAGCAGCCATTGCAATAATCACAATAACAAAGATGCCCCCTGCAGCAGGAGAGCGGAGCATATTTCGCAACGGGGTCAACATGGGTCAGACCTTTCCCTTCGGGATCGCTTGTTTGTTTCAGCACAGCTTGCTAGGCGAGCGCACAAACTTGTTCAAGATGGTGACTGGTATGGTACGCACACTGATCGCAGGCAATTGGAAAATGAATGGCCTGAAATCGTCTCTAATGGAAGTCGACAAAGTGGTCGAAAAGCTGGCTGGGTTTCCGGACGCCGCAGATTGCTTGATTTGTCCGCCTTCCACTTTGATTGTTCCCATGAAAGATCGCGCGGGGGATCGGTTACGGGTCGGCGCGCAAGCCTGTCACCCAGAGGCGTTTGGGGCCTTTACCGGCGATCTTTCCTCTGAGCAGTTGCGCGATGCAGGGGCCGATTATGTCATCGTGGGTCATTCTGAGCGGCGCTCAGAACACGGGGAGCGCAGCGCTTACGTGCAGGAGCAGGCGCATGCCTGTCTGCGCGCGGGCGTCGTGCCGATCGTTTGTGTTGGAGAAAGCTTCGCTCAAAAGCAGCGCGGTGAGACCAATGACACGGTCATTCGAATTCTACGCAAATCCTTGCCGACGCTCGGCTCGTCAGACTCTTTGGTGGTTGCCTATGAGCCATTGTGGGCAATCGGAACAGGCTTAGTGCCGAGCGAGTCTGAGATTCGGGAAGTGCATGGCGTCATTCGAAATTTGCTGATTGAACTGTATCAGGATCGCGGCGCGGAGTTGCGAATTCTGTATGGCGGGTCGCTTAAACCGGCAAATGCCACCGAGATTTTGGCGATTGAAAACGTCAATGGGGGCTTGATTGGAGGTGCGAGCTTGAAGGCGGATGATTTCATGGCCATCTATGAGGCTGCGGTGGCCCAAGCAAGCACGGGTGACTGACCGCGAGGGGTTGGCGGATCGGCCAGAAAAGCGTAAGCCCCGCGGCTTGAGATTCAGGAACCAGACATGACCAATGTAATTCTTGTCGCACACATACTTGTTTCCATCGTACTGGTGGTTGTCGTTCTGATGCAGCGCTCCGAAGGCGGCGCGCTCGGAATTGGCGGTGGTGGCGGCGGTGGCGGCGGTCTGATGACCGGCTCGGGCGTGACCGGAGCGCTGGTTCGAACGACGATCATATTTGGGGCGATTTTCTTTATCTCTAGCCTCACACTGACGACAATTGCGACGCATCAGAATGCTGATGGACGCACAGATGTTCAGCGAGAGCTTGAGAGCGATTTGCCGACCGGATCTGAAACCGACGAGCTGGGGCTGAATAATCTCGACGATATTCTGCGCGGCGATGACAGTCTGCTGGATGATCCATTGGCGGTGACACCTTCTGAAAGTGCGCCGGCTGAGGCACCAGAATCGGAAGATCCGCTCGCTTCTGAGACAGATCCAACATAATTCACTAAAATCCTGATCAAACCCTATCGGGGCCGATCGCGAATCAGGCAAACTGCATTCCCATGACTCGCTATATTTTCATTACTGGCGGCGTGGTGTCCTCTTTGGGCAAAGGGATCGCTTCCGCAGCACTTGGGGCGCTGTTGCAAGCGCGGGGCTATAAGGTTCGCTTGCGAAAGCTGGACCCCTATTTGAACGTCGATCCTGGAACGATGAGCCCGCGCCAGCATGGCGAAGTTTTCGTTACCGATGACGGCGCTGAGACCGACCTCGATCTTGGGCACTATGAGCGTTTTACCGGCGTATCTGCCCGGCAGTCTGATAATATTACCACCGGGCGTATCTATTCGACCATTATCGAAAAGGAACGGCGCGGGGATTATCTCGGGGCGACCATTCAGGTCATTCCGCATGTGACGAATGAGATCAAAGACTTTGTTCTCTCTGATGCAGGCGAAGACGTCGATTTCGTCTTGTGTGAAATTGGAGGCACGGTTGGCGATATTGAAGGCTTGCCGTTTTTTGAGGCGATCCGTCAGCTCGGCCAGGAGCTTGGACCTGAGCGGGCGTGTTTTATCCACCTGACCTTGCTGCCCTATATTCCGGCTGCGGGCGAGATGAAAACCAAGCCGACCCAGCACTCTGTAAAAGAGCTGAGGTCGATCGGGATTCAACCGCAGATCCTGTTGTGTCGTTG
>JAYZAM010000104.1:0-8492 GCA_036339715.1 Pseudomonadota bacterium
GCTTCTAGCTCGCGATGAACGGTCATGCCCATGCGCCCGTACACTTTGCCGACGCCGTATAGGATGTCGCGCGTCGGCAGCAGCACTGTTGAGCCTCTTTCAATCGGAGGATTTACTGTTTCGATAGGACCGCGACCGATGCGGGTATGAATAATTTTAGTTTCGTCTTTCATTACCGTACCTCGATCGGTGTATCCGACTGTGCGGCCCATTCGCTCCACGATCCATCATAGAGGGCGGCTTGCCAGTGCCCAATTCTCGCGAGGGCGAGCGACAAGACCGCTGCAGAAACGCCGGAGCCGCATGATGTCACGATAGGCTTATCAACAAAATCAGCGAAGATAGACCGAAGCTCATCCGCCGATCTCATTTGACCCGCTTGGGTTAGTAAGTCGGTGGCTGGAACGCAAAAGCTACCCGGCATATGGCCTGAAGCAAGGTCCGGTCGTGGTTCGGGGCTCGTTCCGTCAAATCGACCTTGGGCGCGGGCATCCAGGATCGTCGCATCGCGCGCGTCGACATGACGTGTCATGGATTGCAGATCACGCACCAATTCAGGTTGCAGATCCGATTTGAAGGATTTCGGGAGGGCGACGACACTCTCGTGATCTATCCTTCCGCCCTCAGCCTTCCAGGCATTGAGGCCGCCGTCTAGCACGCTAACCCGATCGTGCCCCATGGCACGGAACATCCACCAGGCGCGTGCTGATGCGTAAAATCCGTTGCTATCATAAACAATGACATGATCCCCGTTTGATACACCGAGCTTTCCGACTTTGTCTGCGAAGAGGTCGGCGTGGGGTAACATATGATTGAGGGGGGACTCAGGATCTGCGATCTCGTCTATGTCGAAATACCCAGCTGCAGGAATATGCTCGGCCTCATACAGGGCTCGCCCACTTGGTCGGTCTTTCAAAAATGGCGGAACCCAAGTCGCATCGAGGACTGTGACTTCTGGATTGTCCAGGTTCAGCTTGAGCCAGGCGGCAGACACCAAAGGGTCACGAGCCTCCAAGACTATGCCTCCATCCAAGGTGGTACGGGCAAGTCTTTAGACCGCAAAAACTCTGGATTGAAGAGCTTATCCTGATAGCGGTTGCCATAGTCGCAGAGGATCGTCACGATCGTATGTCCCGGGCCCATGTCCTTGGCCATTTTGACCGCGCCGGCCATATTGATCCCGGCCGATCCGCCCAGACACAATCCTTCATTCTGGATCAGATCAAACAGGGTGTTCAAAGCTTCGGCATCATGCACGCGATAAGCGTAATCTACTGTCAGACCTTCGAGGTTGGCCGTAATACGACTTTGGCCGATGCCCTCAGTCATAGAGGTGCCTTCGGATTTGAGTTCGCCATTCTTATAATACTCGTACAACGACGCGCCGCCGGGATCTGCGATCCCGATTTTGACGCGACCCTCCGATTTTTCCCGCAGAGACATCGCGGTTCCGGCCAGTGTGCCGCCTGACCCGACCGCACAGATGAACCCGTCCACTTTGCCGTCTGTTTGAGCCCAGATTTCGGGGCCCATGGTCTCATAATGGGCTTTGCGATTAGCTTGATTATCAAACTGATTGGCCCAGATCGCGCCGTTCGGTTCAGAGGCGTTCAGCTCTTCCGCCAATCGACCAGAATAACGCGCATAATGGTTTGGATTGGAATACGGCACCGCATCAACCTCAACCAGTTTGGCACCGAGATTACGAACGGCGTCCTTTTTCTCTTTAGATTGCGTGCGTGGCATGACGATGACCACTTTGTAGCCGAGCGCGGCGCCCACCAAGGCCAAACCAATACCGGTATTGCCAGCGGTGCCTTCTACAATAGTGCCTCCTGGTTTCAAAAGACCGGCGGCTTCTGCATCTCGAACCATTCCAAGGGCGGGGCGGTCTTTAACCGACTGTCCGGGATTGAGGAATTCACATTTTCCCAGGATTTCACATCCAGTTTCTTCAGACAGCTTATGGAGCCTCAACAGCGGGGTGTTCCCGATCAAATCGAGGACCGAATTGGTTATGGTCATTGGCAGCCTCTTTGCTTTGTGGCCACGCTATTCGCAGCGCATGATGTTTTCAACAGGTCGTGGTGATCCAGTTGGGGTTTCTCTGCGTAAACGCTATAAAACAGTAATGTGAGTTTTGCTCAATGAATTCCGATGCTTATCACGCGTTTATGTTAGACCATACGACTGGTGCTCTTCCAGTGGACATGGCACTGGCGGCTGAACTGCATATTCTTTTGTCCGAGCGGGGTCATGAGACGCTACGTCTTTGGCATACAACCCGAGACGTGCTCGGCGCCTGGTCTGCTGAAACACGGATGTTAGATCACGAATGCTTGCCGGAAGCCCTGGAGCTTGCACGAGGCGATTTCGAGACGGTGCCGTGGAAAAAAGGTCTGTCGGGCGTGCACTATGCCAAACGCGGCAGGGGCAAGGGCAAATTGATGCGGCTCGACCCAGGTCAAGCCGCGCCAGAGCATAGCCATTCTGCAATGGAAGCGACGGTGGTTCTGGAAGGTGAATTCGAGGATGGTCATGGCGTTTACAAACGCGGAGACCTTGTACTGGGCCGTCCCGGTATGCGCCATCGCCCAGCTGCGCATGGTGACGAAATGTGTATTTGCTTCGTTGCGCAGGAACCACTGCCATTCTGGAGATTTAGCTAATGCTGAAACCTGCGATTGTGGGCATTATGGGGGCCTTTATCGCACTAAACGCTTACGCTGACGAAACCGCTGAATTGACGTCTCTGCCAGCGCCGTGGGTTGCAACCGACGGTGCGGTGATCGATTTTACCGTGTTGCGTAAGGGGAAGCCTTTCGGGGCGCACAGGCTTGAGTTTGCCCGCGAAGAAGATGGCCGACTGACCGTCACGACAGACGTCGATCTTCAGGTCAAGTTCGGTCCGATTACAGCCTTTCGCTATCGCTTGGATAGTGTCGAGGAATGGCTTGACGGACAACTGGTGAGCTTATCGGGCAAATCGAACAGCGATGGCCGCAAAGGCAATGTGACCGCGACAGCGAACGAAGATGCGATGATCGTGGAAAGCACGAAGTTTGATGGCGCATTACCGCTCACCACCATTCCATCCAGCCATTGGAACCGCCTGCAGGTTTATCAGGAGCAGATGCTTTCGACTGAGACCGGCGAAGTATTGGACATTGAGGTTGAGACGATCGGTTCAGATATCGTTGAGGTCGGTGGCGCACCGGTTGAGGCGACACACTATCGTTTGAAATCTGATTTGACTGTCGATCTCTGGTATGACGAACAATCCCGGTGGGTGAAACTGGCCTTCCAGGTGCGTGGTCAGGATATTGAGTACGTTCTTAACGAGCTCTACTAGGCTCTACGCTTTCTCCAGCGTGAAATGACCGACATTGATCCGGCCATTATCGAACCCGGCTTCACAATAGCTGAGATAGAAGCGCCACATTCTACGGAAGCGTTCGTCGAAACCGAGCGGTTCAATCTGGCCCCATTTGTCCTCAAAGTCTTTTGCCCAAAGACGCAGCGTTTTGGCATAATCGCGTCCGAAATACTCGGTATCATCGATGCGTAGACCTGCCGACATCACCTGTTCGCGCAGCGCCAGTTCACTCGGCAGCATGCCGCCGGGAAAGATATAGCGCTGAATGAAATCGGCGCGTTTTCGGTATCGCGGAAACAGGTCATCCTGGATCGTGATGATTTGTAATGCGGCGCGCGCACCGGTTTTTAGGCTTTCGGCGACTTTTGCAAAATAGCTCGGCCAGTAACTCTCTCCGACGGCTTCGAACATCTCGATCGATGCGACACCATCATATTGCCCGTGGTGATCCCGATAATCTTCGAGGCGTATATCAACCTTTTCGCTTAGGCCTTCGCGCTGCATGCGTTCGAGCGCCCATTCCCGTTGCGACGGCGAGATGGTTAGGCAAGTCACATTTGCCCCGCGTTCTTTGGCGGCGAATTCGGCGAACCCACCCCAGCCACAGCCAATTTCCAATACGGTCTTGCCTTCAGAGAGGCCAATCTGATCCGCAATTCTTGCATATTTGGCGGTTTGCGCCGCCTCGAGTGATAGCGACTGATCTTTGTAGAGTGCGGAGGAGTAGGTCATCGTTTTGTCGAGCCAAAGCTCGTAAAACTCATTGCCGAGGTCATAGTGGGCTTCAATATTTCGTTTGGAGCCCGCTTTGGAATTCCGGTTGAAGATATGGCGGACCATATTACTCATTCGAACCATGAAGCCCCCAACGGCCAATTGTCCGGCGGCTTCGAAGTTTTCAGAAAAGAATTCCAGTACAGATGTGAGATCAGGAGTCGACCATTCCTGGTCCATATAGCTCTCTGCGAAACCGACATCACCGCCTGCTATGGCGCGCTTTGCAAAATCAAAACTATGGACTTCGACAACAGCATTGGGGCCTTTTTCGCCATGATCAAACAGGACTCTGCGACCATCTGGAAGATCAAATCTTATCGTCCCGCGTTTGGCGCGCAGAAGCATCATACCCGCCAACCGGAACCCGGCGGGTACGCCTGACAATCGTCGCAGGGCTTCTGGCGAAGCATGGACATAGTTCGATTGTTCTTCAATCGTCTGGTCGATCGTCGTGAAGCTCATGCGGTTGTCTCCATTTTTGGTGCTGGTTCCGGGACCACACTTCTTGATGTCGCAATCGTTGTACGCACAGACGACTGCTTTGGTTTTGAATGATATTTCGCCCCCTTCAGCCAAAGCTTCAGGGCCTGCCAATGGATCGCGGCTGTGACGGCAAGACTGGATAGGGGTTTCGAAAAGGCCAGCCCCAACCAGGCTGCCGATGTCGCGGGATAGGGTTTCGCAGCAATCGTCGCCACATGGGATTGTCGCCCATCTTGAACGGTGGCAACGACGAGGTTTAGTTGTTCCGGCGTACGTTTTAGAGAGAACTGGTAAGTGCCGGAGACATCGAAGAATGGCGAGACGTGAAAAACTTTATCGGTTGCATGCTTAGCGATCGCGCCTTCCGGCGTCGCGGCGACATAGACATGCGTTTCGCCGAATGTGTTGTTGACCTCGTACAAAATCCCGAGCAGTTCGCCACTGGGTGCGTACCCAAGCCACAATGAAATCGGTGCGAACTTATAAAATGCGTGCCTTGGGAACGTGACCAACCGGATCACACCGCCCTTAAGGACAATGCCAGCTTTGTGAAATTGCATCTCGGCCCAAGGCCGAAGCGAACCAGATTTTTTTTCGCCATGATCGGCACGGCGGAAGGAAAACAAACGGCTTTGATCAATCCCGAAAAGCCAGGAGTGTTTCGCGGCTTCGTCGAGGCGGTCAATGTCGAGATCAATTAAAGATAGGCCGTACTTAAATCGGTGCAAAAAGGGTTCTGACCGTTGATGAACGGTATGGCCTTTTAGCAATTGAAGGGCAGGCTGCTCCGACACGATTAGAGGACTCCAGCCGACAGAGTATCATTTTTGGTGGCTTCGGTCACGGCATCGACGATTTCAACACCCTCTGCGGTCCATGGCACTCGCCCGCCGAGCGACAAGGCGCATGACAAGCCGGCTTTCAACCCGTCCTCGTGAAACCCACTTCCCATCCAGGCTCCGGCAAACCAAAGTCCGCCCTTTCCCTGGTCTCGCTTCAAGGCGCGCACTGCGGCCTCAGCAGGGGCATCAAATTGCGGATGCGCTTTCTCCATTTTGGCGAATGTCAGATGCGCAGCTGGAGGCGTCTCAGGATTCAGGGTGACGAAGACCGGCCGCGCCTTGGGTAAGTTTTGGAGCCGGTTCATCCAATAGGATAGGCACATTTCAGGGGTGTTTTGCTTGATCACATTCCAGCTCGCCCACGCCGCCTTGCGCTTTGGCATCAGACTGTGGTCGCGATGCAGATAAATCGTGTTTGGTCGATATCGAACCGACCGCAAGAGAAACCGTTGGTCATCAAACGCTTCATCCAACATGTTGAGGCTCGTGTCAGAATGGGTTGCGAGAATAACCTCGTCGAAGACCTCATTCTCCCCACTCGCCAGTTCGATCCGAACCTTGGTTCCGAAAGGAGATACTTTCTGAACCGCCTGGTTGAGTTTCAAACGCGCCCCAAGCAGACGTGCGACGGCGTTGACATAGTTTCTAGATCCGCCCGTCACGGTGCGCCATTTCGGGCGCTCTTTGTGCATAAGTCGGTGGTTTTCGAAGAATTGAAAGAAGCTCCGGGCCGGATAGTCCAGCATCTCCGCTTCCGGGGTCGACCAGATCGCGCCGCCCATAGGCAGTATATAATTATCGAGAAAGTCCTGCTCAAAGCCATGATTGCTGAGCCAATAACCCAGCGAAATATCGTCGATTTTTCCCGCCAGAAGCTCTTCGCGTGCCAGATCATTAAAACGTAAAATCGTGCGCCAGAAGCGATGGAATTTCGGGCGGAAGAAGTTCCGGCGCTGGGCAAAGATCCCGTTCAATGTCGATGCCCACTCATAACCTTGTGGGTTCGAAACCGCGAAACTCATATCGCTGGCCTCTGTAGGAACGTCTAAAGCGTCAAAAAACCCGATAAGATTTGGGTAATTAAGCGCATTGTAGACAATGAACCCCACATCGACAGAAATCGGGGTGCCATCATAATCGATGTCCATCGTATGGGCGTGTCCACCTGGGCGATCATTCGCCTCGAAGACGGTGACGTCCGCCGTGTCTCTCAGAGCATAGGCGGCGCCCAGGCCTGAAATTCCAGATCCGATGATAGCTATGCGTTTCATGCCGCATCCCGTCTTTGTTTAAGTGTTTCATAGGCATCAAGCGCACGCTGGCGCCCGGCTTTGTGGTCAATGATGGGGTGGGGATAGGTTTCCCCTAATTTGATGCCGGCCTGATGCAGGATCAAAGGCCCGGCCTCCCAGGGTTGATAAAGGTATTTGCGCGGGAGCTCGGCAAGTTCAGGACACCATTTGCGGACATAATCACCCGTCTCGTCGAATTTTTCGCCCTGGCTGATGGGGTTGAAGACTCGAAAATAGGGCGCAGCGTCTGCGCCCGATCCTGCGGTCCATTGCCAACTGGCACTGTTAGACGCTGGATCGGCGTCCACCAGTGTGTCCCAGAACCACTCTTCGCCATGCGTCCAATGGATCAGTAGATGTTTGGTCAGGAAGCTGGCCACAATCATACGAACGCGATTGTGCATCCAGCCAGTGTGCCAGAGCTGGCGCATGCCTGCGTCGACAATCGGGTAGCCCGTTTGTCCGCGCTGCCAAGCTGCAAGCGCTTCCGGATCAGCGCGCCAGGGGAGAAGGTCAAACTCGGGTTTGTAATTCTGCGATGCGAGGTCTGGATTGTGGTAAAGTAAGACATAAGAAAAATCGCGCCATGCCACTTCCGACAAGAAGACGCGCGCGCCCGTCTCATCGATTTCACAGGCGTCAATTTTTGATCGTGTTGCGCGCCAAATCTGGGCGGGGCTTATTTCTCCAAACGCCAAGTGAGGGGATAGGCCAGAGGTGCCGGACTCCAGATCTGGTCGATTTCTATGCGCATCATAGTCCGACACAGGGCCGTACAAAAAATCCGTTAGCCTTTTCTTTGCGCCGCGTTCTCCGGGTGACCAGGGCCGATCGAAGCCAGTTGACCAGTCTGGCTGGGTCGGGTGCAGAGCCCAGTCGTCGAGGCTTTCGGAAGGGACATCTACTTTGCTCAGGCGCTCGGGCTCCGAGAGGTGTTCCGGACACTGGTAATTGGCCTGAACCGCGCGCCAATAAGGTGTGTAGACTTTATAATAGCCGCCCGAACCGGTCTTTTGGGTCCAAGGTTCGGTAAGAACGCTGCCATTGAAGCTTTCAACGTGGATATCGTTCTCTTTGAGCGCCTTCTTAATTTCAGCGTCCGTTTCGCGCCCGGCGCGATCATATCGCCGGTTCCAGAACACTGCGTTTGCACCAGATTCACGGATTATATCCTGTAAGACCTTGAGCGCCGGACCGCTGCGCAAAATAAGCGTTCCACCAATCTCTTTAATGTGCGCCGCGAGGCTGCGAAGGGATTTGTCTAACCACCATTTTGTAGCGCCTCCGATTGGGCGCCCATCGTCAAGGTCTTCCAGCACGTAGAGGCAAATGACCCTTCCGCCCGAGACCTCGGTCGCAGCGTTGAGGGCTGGATTGTCATCAAGGCGCAGATCACGGCGAAACCACATGATTACAGGCGCTGTCGACGAGCTAGAAATGACGGATCCTCCACGCGCTTAAGCTGTATGGTCTTGATACGACACACTTTCGAGATCGGATTTCAAAAAACTGCTGAGAACTGCAATCCGTTTTTTGGGGACGGTGGCGTGTTGTCTCAAAACCCTTTAGGCAGACGACATGACAAAGACGGTTATCTGTATGAAATGGGGGGAGCGGTACCCAGCCCATTTCGCCAATAGGCTCTACAATATGGTGCGCCGGAATGTTTCGGGCGACCTTCGATTTGTTTGTTTCACAGATGATCAGGAAGGTCTGTTACCC
>JAYZAM010000105.1:0-3460 GCA_036339715.1 Pseudomonadota bacterium
TCCGTCAGCTCGACGCCAAGCTTGGCAAGGTGAAGCATCGCAACTTTCTCATCCAGATGCTTGGGCAATGTGTACACTTCGTTTTGATACTCACCCTTGTTTTCATGCAGAGCGATCTGCGCGAGGACCTGATTGGTGAAAGAGGCAGACATCACAAAGCTTGGGTGCCCGGTCGCATTACCGAGGTTCACAAGACGTCCTTCGGACAGAAGGATGATCCGCTTGCCGTCTGGGAACGTGACCATATCGACCTGTGGTTTGATGTTCGTCCATTTGAAATTACGCAGGCTTTCGACCTGAATTTCATTGTCGAAGTGACCGATATTACAAACGATCGCCATATCTTTCATGGCGCGCATATGATCGACCGTCAGGATGTCCTTATTGCCCGTTGCGGTGACAAAGATATCGGCCTTAGGTGCCATTGTATCGATGGTCTGGACGTCATAACCGTCCATCGCGGCTTGAAGTGCGCAGATCGGGTCGACTTCAGAGACAGTTACGCGAGCACCTGAGCCAGACAGAGACGCGGCTGAGCCTTTGCCAACATCGCCATAGCCGGCAACGAAAGCGGTCTTGCCGGCCATCATTACGTCTGTGCCGCGGCGGATCGCATCAACCAGCGATTCCTTACAGCCATACTTATTGTCGAACTTCGATTTGGTGACAGAGTCGTTCACATTGATCGCGGGGAACGGCAGCTCGTTCTTCTTAGCAAGCTGATAGAGTCGGTTTACGCCCGTTGTTGTCTCTTCAGACACGCCGCGAATGCCCGATTTAATGCGGGTAAACCACCCCGGCGTTTCGGTCCTCCGGTTGCGGATATGACGGAACAGTGCCTCTTCTTCCTCAGAACCGGGATGATCGAGGATAGACGGGTCTGCCTCGGCTTTTTCTCCGAGGATAAGATACATTGTGGCATCTCCGCCATCATCGAGGATCAGGTTGACGGTCTCACCATTCGGCCACTCGAAAATCCGGTCGGCAAACTGCCAGTACTCATCCAGAGTTTCACCCTTGTGAGCAAAGACGGGTGTCCCCGCATCCGCGATTGCAGCGGCGGCATGGTCTTGCGTTGAATAAATGTTGCAGCTTGCCCAGCGAACCTCTGCGCCTAGCGCTTCGAGGGTCTGGATCAGAACCGCTGTCTGAATGGTCATGTGCAAAGATCCGGCAATGCGCGCACCTTTTAGGGGCTGGCTCGCACCATACTCTTCACGTGCCGCCATGAGACCTGGCATTTCCGTTTCTGCGATTTCGATTTCCATGCGGCCGAACTCGGCCTGGCTGATATCCGCAACAGCGTAGTCCTGAGACATATCAACGATCCTTTATATGAATTTTATGGTCCCATAACACGACAGAAATTTTTGTACAGCGGCGATTGCGCGCGCGGCGCAAAATCATCGTGCCCGGCGTGTTCACATAGTCTGGTCAAGCCGGCAGGGTTTGACTAAGAGCTGCTCTGAATTCGCACGATCGGAGACCTCCATGACCCTGGTGACCATAGACTCCTTGAATTGGAAAATCGGGACCGGAACCCCTCTCGCGGTCATCGCGGGATTGAACGTTCTGGAAGATGTTGGCCTCGCGATCACTGTTGGACAGGAGCTGAAAGCGATCTGCGAGCGGTTGGGCCTGCCCTATATTTTCAAAGCGAGCTTCGACAAAGCGAACCGGTCTTCGATAACCTCCTATCGCGGGCCGGGGTTTGAGGCGGGCCTGCCCATGCTTGAAAAAATCAAGCAAGAGCTGGGCGTTGGTATTTGCACAGACCTGCATGAGCCCTTCCAAGCCGACGCCGTCGCGAAAGTCGCCGATATTGTTCAGATCCCGGCCTTCCTGTGCCGACAGACGGATCTGGTGGTTGCCACGGCAAAAGCGGCGGGCGAGAGCGGCAGCGCCATTCAAGTCAAAAAGGCCCAGTTTCTCGCGCCGTGGGACACCAAAAACATCGTGTCGAAAATTGGCGAAGTGCTTCCGGGCGACCGGGTCATTCTATGCGAGCGCGGCTCAAGCTTTGGGTACAATAATCTCGTCGTGGATATGCTCGGCATTCAGGAGATGCAAAAGCTCGGTTGTCCTGTCACGATCGACGCGACCCATGCCGTGCAATTACCGGGCGCGGATCCACGTACAGCGGGCGCCTCAACCGGCGGGCGCCGCGATGGCGTGAGCACAATTGCCCGAGCCGCCATTGCTTCGGGGGCAGATGGCGTTTTCCTGGAATTCCATACTGATCCCGACAAAGCCCTTTGCGATGGACCAAGCTGCTTGCCATTGACCGCGGCGGAACCTTTGCTTGCAGAGCTCAAAGCGATCCACGAAATCGTCAACTAAGGCCGGATAGTCCAACCGCGCAGGATAGGCGTCTTGTCGGAGATTTCGATCACCCCATAGGCGCCTGTCTTCAATTTAATCGACGCTGGCCGTTCTCCGTCATGAGCGATCACATCGAGTACAAATCGGGCGATCCCATTGGACGTCACGATCAGGACAGGTTGGTCTGACTCAGATTTCGAAAGCACGGCGAGAAAATCGGCCCAAGCAGTTCTGATCTTTTCCGGCTGAATATCCCACCCGTCTGGCGGTATGGCATCTGTTTCCCAGGCCTGCAGCGCGGCCTCACCTATGCGGCGGACGACGTCTTCTTCAGGCTGGTTTTCATCGGGTCCATAGTCAACCTCGCGCAGGAATTCGACTTCCGAGAGGTTCGGTCCGGCGGGATTAGCTGCCAGTATAGTTTCCGCCGTTTCTCGCGTCCGCTTCAGTGGACTGCAATAGGCGGCGCTAAACCCACCAAGAACCTGTTGGGCAAAATGCGCTGCCAAGGCTTGCGCCTGTTTCTGCCCAGATTGCGAGAGTGGAAGGTCCGTTCGAGCACCGACACGGGTCACGACATCGCCCTTATCGAACGTGTTTCCATGTCGGACTACGTAGATTTTGGTCACGCCTGACCCTCCGACAGCGGCTCGCCGTGTTTGGCGATCAGGCTTTCCGCATGGGCTGCGTCCTGCGGCGTATCGATGCCCCACATCGCACTTGGAAAGGCCGGGACTTTCACCGCCTGCATCCGAAATCCGTTTTCAAGAAAGCGAAGCTGCTCAAGGCCCTCCAGACGTTCATAATGCCCCTCAGGTAATGCAACGAAGGATTCCAAAGCTGATCGTTTGTAACCGTACAGCCCGATATGGCGCCAAACCGGTGAAAGTGGCTCCGTCGCGCGCAACTGATCCTCTTTTCGGATTGCCGGTAGAATATTCTTCGAAAACCAAAGCGCTTCATCCTGCGCGTTCACGATACAGCTCGTCCCTGAGAAAGGCGTTTCCTGTTTTCGCACCCGCATCTCATCAAGATCTTCCCAGGACATCTGGACAATCGGGGTTACCGCATCGAGCCGGGTGTTTCGACCGGCTTCGATAATCGCTGAGACATAAGCAGGGGGCGTGAACGGCGCGTC
>JAYZAM010000106.1:0-3908 GCA_036339715.1 Pseudomonadota bacterium
ACGCGTTGAAGTTCGCGGCGGACGAAGTGTTCGTAATCGTCCAGGTCGGACGCGATGACCCGTAAAAGATAATCGGATCGCCCGGTCATCAGCCAGCAATCCATGACTTGCGGCATCTCTTGAATAGTCCGCTCGAACGCGTTCACGGCGTCATCGCTATGCCGCTCGAGCTTGACCCGGATAAACACGGTGACAGGCAAACCCCAGGCTTTTTGGTCAACCAAAGCTGTGTAGCCTTTGATCACGCCCTGCTCTTCCAGCAGACGCACGCGCCGCAGACAGGGACTAGGAGACAGGTTCACGCGCTCTGATAGGTCTTGATTGGTCAGGCGACCATCCGCTTGCAATGCCTGCAGGATTTGACGATCTTTGCTATCCAATGTGATCTCCGTAGCAGATTCTGCTAATAATTATACATTGCGCTTATATTTTCGCAAACTTCTGCGCTCGAATTCAGTGTATCCTGTCATCAACAGGAGCAGTGTTATGCAAGATGATCAGATCCCCGGTTTCTCAACCCGCGCGATTCACTTTGGCTATGATCCAATGTCCGCAGATGGCGCGCTGACCCCACCCTTGCATTTGACCTCCACTTTTGCATTTGAAACGGCCGAACAAGGCGGCGCGCGCTTCGCGGGAGAGGCACCCGGGCACATCTACACCCGCATATCTAACCCCACCACGGATCTGCTTGAACAGCGCATGGCGTCCCTGGAGGGCGGCGAAGCAGCGGTCGCAATGGCGTCTGGGATGGGGGCGATCACGTCCGTCTTGTGGAGCTTCCTGCGCGCCGGCGACGAGCTGATCACCGACAAGACCCTCTATGGCTGCACATTCTCTTATTTTCAGCACGGCTTGAGCCGGTTTGGCGTCAAGGTGAAACATGTCGACCTGACCAATCCACTGGCGCTTGAAAATGCGATGAGCGATCAAACCAAGCTGGTTTACTTCGAAACACCCGCCAATCCGAACATGCGCCTCGTGGATATTGCGGCGATCAGCGCGATCGCGAAACGTCATGGCGCGAAAACCGTTGTCGACAATACGTATGCCACGCCGGTCCAGACGCGCCCGCTCGAGCATGGCGCAGACGTTGTCGTCCATTCTGCAACCAAATATCTGGGGGGCCATGGTGACCTCGTTGCGGGCATCGCAATTGGCTCCGCCGAAGACATGGCCGAAGTACGCATGGTTGGTGTGAAGGATATGACGGGCGCGGTCCTCGCCCCGTTCAATGCCATGTTGATCCTTCGCGGCCTCAAGACGCTCGCCCTGCGCGTTGAACGTCACGCGCAAAGTGCGATGGACGTCGCGCGCACGCTTGAACAACATCCGAGTGTGAAAACGGTTCACTACCCGGGGCTCGAAAGCTTCCACCAGCACGCGCTGGCGCGCCGGCAGATGAATCGTTTTGGTGGCATGATCGCCTTTGAATTGGCAGGTGGTTATTCAGCCGGGATCGCAATGATGAACCGGCTGAACCTGATCCGTCGCGCTGTAAGCCTGGGAGACGCTGAGACCCTGATCCAGCACCCTGCCAGCATGACCCACTCGACCTATTCCCGCGAAGAACGCGAAGCCCATGGGATTAGCGAAGGGCTGGTTCGCATCTCGGTCGGACTGGAGAATGTCGAAGATATCCTGGCCGATCTGCATCAGGCGCTTGGCACCAATGAAGAGGTTGCGGCTTAGTTTCGCTCAAAAATCACACTCAAATTGTTCGCGGGCATCTCGACGATTTCATGAACAGTGAGCCCAGACGCCGTCGCCAGCGGCAAGATATCCTGATCGAGATCCCGAACGCCCCAGCGCGGATCGCGGCGTTTCAAATCCGCGCTAAAGCGAGCATTGGACGGTGCAATTTCGCCATCGCGACCAAAAGGGCCATACAGCATCAAGCGCCCACCTGAGGCGAGTAGGCGTCCAGCGCCACGAAACAGACCCTCGGCAGCCTCGAAAGGCGCAATGTGAACCATGTTGGCGCAGAACATCCCGGACCAGGCCTCATCCGTTTCCGCTGCCCCCCAATTCAATTCGGTTGTATCAATTGTGAGAGGCCCCTGCAGCCGGCCATGCCCGACCGAGGCGCGCCACGCCGCCTGGCTCGACTGACTGACCGGGTCAATATCTGAATAGGTCCAGATTTTGCCATCAACCGCATGCGTAATGTGGGCGCCATGCTCGCCCGTACCAGACGCGATCTCGAGAATCCGCCCCGTTCCAGGCATGCAGCGCAAATAGGTGTCTCGGACAATATCTTTATTGCGCCCGATAGACGGCGAGTAGCGTCGGCCATCCTCTGCGATATTACGCGCCTCGAGCGCCAAAGGCTGACCCGACTGAGCTTTCTGGTATCCAGCGTTCTCGTCGCTCATGCTTTGCTCCGACATTCCTGACCTCAAATATGAGGTCGGGCCGAATGCGGCAAGGCATCCGGCCCGATCGAGGTAGATATTTCCGTCATTCGCATCAGCAACGGCAGAAAGTTCGGAGATTACTGTCTAACCGCGGGCTTCGAACCGTTCCCGCAAGACAGGCTTCAGGATCTTCCCATTGGCGTTTCGGGGCAGAGGCTCGTCCTGAAACTGGATCTCCACCGGCACTTTAAATGCGGCGATCTGATTGCGCACATGCGCCCGCAATTCATCTTCGCTCGCCTCCATGCCTGGCTTGAGCTGAACCACAGCTCCGACTTCCTGACCGAGGACCTTGTGCGGAATCCCGACAACTGACGCATCCATAACCGCCGGATGATCATACAGCGCGCTCTCAACTTCGATACAGTAGATGTTTTCGCCGCCGCGGATCAGCATGTCCTTGGCGCGATCGACCAGATAGAGGAACCCTTCCTCATCGATGCGGGCGAGGTCACCTGTCACCACCCAACCATCTATGAATGTCTCTGCGGTGGCTTCCGGCTTGTTCCAGTAAAGCTTGCAGTTCATTGGACCTTTGCACCACAATTCGCCGACTTCGCCGGTCGGTAATTCCTGGCCATCGGGCGCCACAATTTTTAGCTCGACAGCTCCCGGAGGTGCACCAGCGCTGTCCGGACGATTTACGTAGTCCTCACCAATATTAAGCGTTGAGGTCGCGCAGGTTTCAGTCATTCCCCAACCATTTCCAGGGGCCGCTTCGGGGAACCGTTTCTTGATCGTCGACACCAGTTCCGGCGCCGATGGAGCTCCGCCATATGAAACCGCCTTGATCGATGAAAGGTCGTATTGGTCGCGATCTGGATGTTCCAGAATTTGCCAGGCAATCGCCGGCACCCCGCCAACATTGGTGATGCCTTCATTCTGGATAATGGGCAGCGCCTTGCCGGCATCCCACTTATACTGCGCAACGATTTTTGCCCCTTGCAGCATGCTTGGGATCAGGATCGCAAATGCCCCTGTGGCGTGAAAGAACGGGATCGCCAGTAGTGTCGCGTTCTGCTCGTTTGGATCTGGCTCGGGCGGCGTCTCACCACGACGGAGGAGCATCCGCATCTGACAGGTCATCGAATTGAGCATATTCGAAATAATTGCCCGGTGCGTCGCAAGCGCCCCTTTCGGTCGCCCAGTGGTTCCTGACGTGTACATAATGGTCGCGTCATCATCAGGACCCAACTCAACCACCGGCAAGCCAATCTGAGCCAATTCAGCCCAAGCGGGCGCAGGCCCAATCAAAGACTCCATCGTACTGATCCGCGGATCCGTTTCGCCTTCACCGCCGCGTGCAACGATGATCGACTTCAAATCACTCAGGTTTCCAAGGTTATCACGAATGCGGTCGAGGATTTGTGGATCGATCACTGCAACCTTTGCACCGCTATCCTGCAGGCCATATTCCAGTTCATCACCGGTCCACCAAGAGTTCATCGGGGTTGCGATCGCGCCGATCGAGAGCGCTGCGAAGAACGGAAC
>JAYZAM010000107.1:0-6077 GCA_036339715.1 Pseudomonadota bacterium
TTCCACTGGATCGGACTCAGCGGCGTCCATCTCGGTTGGCTCGATCTCATAGGTCTCGTCGATTTCCGCATCAGGGAGCCAATCGTCAGCCGCCGTGCTCTCAAGCACATCTTCTTCTTCGCTGTCGAAATCGGGCAGACCCGCTAGGAAATCTTCTGTAGCGGCTTCATCGTCGGTTGCAGATTCGAGCGTCTCTTCTTCCGATTCCGTCACTTGCGCGCTGACAGGGTCCGATTCCTCATAGGCCGGCGAAATTGCTGTGTCCTCGAGCGCGATGGGAGTCGTATCGACTTCCAATTCAGGGAGTTCGGGAATCGCCTCAACAGCCGGTTCAGAATTTGGTGGCGCGCTGAAGTCCTCGAGCGCCTCCAGCCGTGACGCGAGTGATACGATCGCACGTTGCACTGGCGAAACAGCTGTCGCCGTTTGAGTTTGCATTTCGGCCATACGATCAGAAATATTGCTGAGCGCATCGGAGAGGCGCGTTTCCTGGCGTTTTTCTGCGACTTGTAGTTTCTCGACCAGGGCATTTTGTCCTTGCTCCTGGCGAGCTTGGACATGCTTGATCGCTGTAGCGACCTGTTCGCCAACTTGTTCGATCGCGCCTGCGCTCCGGCGTTCACTCTCGACGATCCGCTGATCGAGCGTATCGGACAGTGATGCCACCTGTTCACCGACTTCGTGCAGGGCGTCGGCCGTTTTGCGGTCGCTTTCGGTCAAGCGCTCGCTGAGAGAGGCTGCCATCGATGTGACCTGATGGTCGATATTGTCGAGCCGATCGGTCGTGTTTGATGCTTCAAGCGCATGGACCCGCGTTTCGAGTTGTCCCATGAGCTCCGGCCGCGCGCTGGTGGCTGCTTTTTCGATCTCTTCGGCCAGTTGCAGGCGAGACTGTTCGACCCCGGCGCGTAAATCTGATGCGAGCGCTTCAAAGCGTTGTTCGATTTCCAGACGCCAGGCCTCGGCTTTCGCCGGATCGGCTTGCGCGGCCACTGTATCGATCCGCTCATCGAGATTTGCGAATGTATGCTCAAGTGCTTTTAAGGCAGTATCAGTCGTTGTTTCAGCGCGGTGGAGCCGTTCCTGAATACGCGCGACTGTGCTTTCCATGGATGTAATAGCGCCGGAGACGTCGCCTTCCACGGCCTTCATCCGCGCATCAACATCATCAACTTTTGCGAGCTTTGTCGCGACCGCGGTTTCGATATTGGTAAAGCGTTCCGATAAATGCCGGGCTGTGCCTTCTGCGCGCAGCTCCGCCTCTTCAACAGCTTTTTCGACGCGCTTGGCCGCTTCAGACAAAGTCGACTCGACCTTGATTTCCATGCCTTCGACGCGATCATTGAGATCGTCAAATCCGGCTTCAACACGCCCTTTCATGGCCAGGGTTTCATCCTGGGTCAGACGGTTCTCTTCGTAAACATGTGAAGCAAGCTTACCGAGTGCGTCCTCAAAAGCCTTCAGCGCTTCGAGGCTTTTGGTGCCGCTATCATCGGCTTCGAGTGCGCCGACTTTCTCATGCAGACCTTCTTGTGTCTCACGCAATTCATCAATCATGCGCTCGACTTCAGCCGCCATCGCAGAAGAGGAGTTCTCGGTGTTTTCGAGCCGAGCCAGTAGGCCTAATACTGACTGGTCAATGCCGGTAATGGCCAGGGTGGAGCGGGCTTCGACGGCTTCGATACGCTGCGCCAGGCCATCCAGAGCTTCGGGCCGCGTCGGGCGCGCCGGCTCAAAATAGTCGCGCGGTCCTGCTTCGCTGTGGCCTTCAAGCAGCAGATTATTAATGTAATCCCCGAGAGTAATACCTTTCAGTCGCGCTTTTTCCTTGGCGACGGCGCGGGCTCGATCATCCACCCCTTTGACGCTCCATGACCCATACTGGCTCATTCTCGGTACTCCAATTATGTCGCGCGTGATTCGGTTTCGCGCGCACGAATAGCTATCTTGAGTAGAGAAGTGCGCCGATCGCTCTTAATTCCGGGTTAAAAAGGTAAATAGTTTGGCGCGAATTCGTAAGACTTGTTCATACTTATGATTGAAACACCCGGTGCACCGGGCTCAGCTTACGTAAACGTGAGGCTGACGTTGACGTTCGCGTAAAGACAAGGCATAGTTGCGGACATGCCTGATACCGTAACCTCACTTTCTATCGCTGACTCCCGGACCTACTCCATTTCGGAACTCGCCCGAGAGTTTGGAATCACCCCACGCGCGCTGCGCTTCTATGAAGACAAAGATATGCTGCACCCGGCCCGGGACGGCATGACGCGCGTCTACTCTCACCGCGATCGTGGTCGCGTAAAGATTATTGTCCGCTTGAAGCGGCTTGGCTTGCCCCTCGCGGATATTCGGGAAATTCTCGATCTCTATGGCCTGGAAGATGGTCAGCGCGCGCAGATGCGCATGTCGCTGGTTAAGTTTCAGAACCAGATCAAGGAACTCGAAAGCCAGCGCGAAGACATCGAAATGGCGCTACAGGAACTACACAATGGCATCGAGTGGCTGGAAGAGCAGCTCGACAAGATCGGCCCCGGTCCTGAAGAGGCTGAAAACCTGAAAGCCTATGACGCTGTTGCCCGTCGCCAGTTGGATGACGCGTAAGATAAAATAGTTCGGCTCGTCGAAGTTGAATGACCTTTCCAAACCGTGACGCTAAAGCCAGCGTCACGGTTTAATAATAAACACTCGAGGGATAAAAAGATGCCACGTTATGACGCTCCAATCCGCGACATGCAGTTTATCTTGCACGACGTACTGTCGATTCAGAATTACTCCAACCTGCCCGGATTTGAGGAAGCGACCCCGGATCTCGTGAATGCGATCCTGGAAGAATCTGGCAAGTTTGCCAAAGAAGTGCTGCATCCTTTGAACAAGGTTGGCGACGAGCAGGGCTGCATTCGTAACGCGGATGCCAGCGTGAAGACCCCGGATGGCTTCCCGGAAGCCTATAAGCAAATGGTTGAAAATGGTTGGCCACTGCTCGGCAAAGACCCTGAGATGGGCGGGCAAGGGCTGCCTTACGTTGTCAACATGGCGACCAGCGAGATGACCTCGTCTGCGAATATGGCATTTGCGATGTATCCCGGTCTAACCTCGGGCGCGTTCGAAGCCTTGATGGCGGGTGGGTCAGAAGAGCAGAAAGCTAAGTACGGTCCGAAAATGGCGTCGGGCGAATGGGCCGGCACCATGAACCTGACTGAGCCGCAGTGCGGAACCGATCTCGGTCTGATCAAAACCAAAGCGGTGCCTCAGCCGGATGGTTCCTACAAAATCACAGGTCAGAAGATCTGGATCTCTGGCGGTGAGCAGGATCTGACAGAGAATATTATTCACCTGGTGCTTGCTCGCATTGAAGGCGGACCTGAAGGCATTAAAGGCATCTCGCTCTTCGTTGTGCCGAAATATATCGTCAACGAAGACGGATCTCTCGGCGAGCGCAACGCCGCCTCATGCGGCGGTCTCGAAGAGAAGATGGGCATTCACGGCAACGCGACCTGCGTCATGAACTATGATGGCGCCACTGGTTGGCTCGTTGGCGAAGAGCATAAAGGCATGCGCACCATGTTCGTGATGATGAACGAAGCGCGCCTCGGGGTTGGCATGCAAGGCCTCAGCCAGGCTGAAATCGCCTACCAGAATGCTGTCGATTTTGCTAAAGATCGCGTACAGGGTCGCTCCTTGAAAGGCGTTCAGGCCCCGGATAAGCCTGCTGATCCTGTCATCGTGCACCCTGATGTGCGCCGCATGCTGATGGATCAGAAAGCCTTTATCGAAGGCGCGCGTGCCTTCACGTATTGGACCGCGCTATTTGGCGATCTGCACCATAAATCTCCGGATGAGAAAGTCCGCGAAAAGGCGGGAGACTATATGGCTCTGCTGACCCCGGTCATCAAAGCCTTCCTCACTGATCGCGGCTTCAAAATGGCCAATGAGGCGCTGCAAATTCACGGCGGATCTGGCTTTACCCAGGAGTGGGGTCTGGAGCAATTTGTTCGCGATTGCCGGATCACGCTGATTTATGAAGGCACCAATGGTATTCAGGCGTTAGATCTGGTTGGCCGCAAACTGGCCGCCAATGGCGGGCGCGCAGTGTTCAGCTTCTTTGCGGAGATCGATGACTTTATCGGCACCCATGAGGGCAACGCCGATCTTGAGCCGTTCATTGAAGGGTTGAAGTCTGCGAAAGCGCAGCTGCAGGATGGCACCACTTGGCTGATGCAGAATGGCCTGACCGACTTCAACAATGCCGGAGCAGCCTCTTCGGATTACCTCCAGCTCTTCGGTCTGACCGCCCTCACTTATATGTGGGCGCTTATGGCGAAAGTCGCGCTTGAGAAAAAAGGCGACGATCCCTTCTATGACGATAAGATTGTCACCGGTAAATACTATGTGTCTCGCATGCTTCCCGAAGCGGCGTCGCACCTGGCGAAACTGAAAACAGGTGCCGATCTAATGATGGCTTTGCCGGCTGACCGGTTCTAAACGGCTTAATTGTCGAAACTGGCCAATTCAGTGTGAATTGGCCGGTTTCACATGCAACTTCCCGTTACGTCACGACTGGCCAAAACACGTCAGATCGCTTACATTGACGTGAACGTAAACGTCATAACGAAATCTCGGGAGCCCGCCAATGTCTGATGTCCTCAATGTACCCTTGTCGCAATGGCGTCAGGACGAGGAAATCAAGATCTTCAACGAAGCTGTTTCGCAGTTTTTTGAGAAAGAGCTGAAACCGCATGTTGAGGACTGGCGAGAGGCGGGCGCAGTTCCGAGAGACGTCTGGTACAAAGCGGCTGAACAAGGCTTGTTGCTGGTCTCGGCACCAGAGGAATATGGCGGCGCAGGCGGTGATTTCCGTCATGACGCAGTGATCATCGAACAGCTGG
Organism: Pseudomonadota bacterium; assembly: GCA_036339715.1. GTDB lineage: Bacteria > Pseudomonadota > Alphaproteobacteria > Caulobacterales > Hyphomonadaceae > Henriciella. The sequence continues at coordinate 4,890 of JAYZAM010000107.1, forward strand.
AACAGCAAGGCATCGCGGGCTTCGGCATTGGTCTGCACAATGCGATCGTTGCCCCCTATATTATCCATTACGGATCCGAAGAACAAAAGCAGCGCCTCCTCCCCAAGCTTGCCTCAGGTGAGCTTGTCACCGCTATCGCGATGACCGAACCCGGGACAGGGTCCGACCTCCAAAACATCAAGACCACCGCCAAAAAAGACGGCAATGGCTATGTCATCAATGGCTCCAAGACCTTCATCACGAATGGTCAGACGGCCAATCTGATCCTGGTCTGTGCCAAGACCGATCCGAGCAAAGGCGCTAAAGGCATTTCGATCCTGATGGTCGAAACCGATGAAGTTGAAGGCTTTGAGCGCGGCCGAAATCTGAAAAAGATTGGTCAGCCCGCCGCGGATACGTCAGAGCTGTTCTTCAATGACGTGAAAGTGCCAGCGTCTGCGCTGCTTGGACCGGAAGAAGGCCAAGGCTTTATCCAGTTGATGCAGCAGCTTCCGCAAGAGCGCCACATTATCGGCATTCAGGGCATTGGCATGATTGAACGCGCACTGCGCGAAACCGTAGCTTACGTCAAACAGCTCAAAGCCTTTGGCGGCACCATCATGGATTTCCAGAACACGCAGTTCAAACTCGCCGAATGTAAGACTGAAGCAACAGTTGCGAAGGTCTTTGTCGATCATTGCACGGAGCTGCTCCTCAAAGGCGAGCTCGACGCGGCGACGGCTTCCATGTCCAAATACTGGGTGTCGGACCTGCAATGTAAGATCATTGATGAATGCCTGCAGCTGCATGGTGGCTGGGGCTATATGGATGAGTATCCAATTGGCCAGATGTACCAGGATGCCCGCGTGCAGCGCATCTATGGCGGCGCCAATGAGGTCATGAAAATGCTGATCGCGAGGACACTCTAAGCTTGCCAGATGACAGCCATCTTCTCGCGGAAGTGTTTCCCAAGCCAGCTGAGAGCTCCAAATCTCTTGGCTTTGAGCTGGTCTCGCTCGACATGGGCAAGTTGGAAACCCGCGTGAAATTCGATGGCAAGAAGGAGTTCACCAATCCGGCCGGCTATATCCAGGGCGGATATCTGACCGCGATGCTGGATGACACGATCGGGATGCTTGCGACCATGAAGACCGGTACGCGGGCCTTCCCCTCAACGATTGACCTGCACACAACCTTTTTACGGCCCGT
>JAYZAM010000108.1:0-4805 GCA_036339715.1 Pseudomonadota bacterium
ATTTTTTCGTTCTTCGTCTCGCAATCGAACAGTTTCAAACGCTCAACTCATCTTCAACAATGCCGGGCCGCTTTTCTATCAGCGCGAGCAGCACGCGGGCGGGGCCATCAGGCCTGCGTCGCCCTTGCTCCCAGCCGCGCAAGGTGCCAACGGCGACACCAATACTTCGCGCGAATTCTGCTTGAGAGAGACCAGCGCGGGCGCGTATCGCGGCAACGTCAGGATCCGGCACTTCGACTTGGTGAACGCGCGCGCCTACATCTTTGCCGTTTGCGTGGGAGAGGGCGTCTTCAAGACCCTTTTTGATGCTTTTGTAGGCTTCAGTCATTTTTGCGCTCCATAAGTTTTGGCAATCAAGTCGCATAGCTTGATTAAGTCGGCCCTTTCAGCTCGGGTGATGTTGGCCTTCTCGTTCTTGGTAAACACCGACAGTAGAAAGATCGGCATGTCTGGCTCCCGGTAGAAGTGGAGTACACGATAGCCTCCGCTCTTTCCGCCCCCACGTCTTGCAACGCGCACCTTGCGCAGACCGCCGCCAAGCGAAATGCCTGCTTCTGGATTAGCGGCGAGCTGATCTATAACGTCCATACGATCTTCATCTGACATACCCACGGCGCTGGCCCGTTTTATGAACTCCGGCGTCTCAACAACCGATTGCTTTGCCAATCTTGATCTCCTCATATATGCGTCAATGACGTATAAGTCAATGACGTATCTCGATATATGACTATCGCGCTTGGATAAACCCAATGACAGCAGTTGAAAATGGAGTGTCCCACTTTCCCCAAGGCGCGATCACCCTCCATGAAGCCGACCCGAACCGGTGGGACACTTTTCCAAGAAAACCCAATGAATGCTGGTAGAAAAAAGTGTCCCACTTTCCTGCAAATACTTGAAATAATACCAATTATTGGTCCGCCCCCGGGCACCATTTGTTTAGATTAATAGTCTGATTAGTAACGGTAATTCTGAGTGCGGCTCCAGAATATGTTACTTCATATGTGTCAATCGGTCATCGTCTGAATGATTTCCAGACCTCGCGTTCGATGTAAGACTCGACTTGGGATATTTCCTGCTTGAGCCATTCGAACGTCGCATGATGCATACCCTTAGGCCGCTTGGCGCAATACCACTCATCCATTCCTATGCCGCCCAACTTCTTGCTGAGCTTGTCCCATTTGCGGAATGCCCTGAGGGGATTGCGTTCTCGCCTAGACTTGTAGGTGAGCACCGCGCATTCGCGGCAGATGAAGAAAGGGTCATGGAGATACAGGTGGGCACGCGCTTTGTAACAGCAGGGGCATTTAAACAGCCTAGTCTGTCCGCCGACTGCTGGGGTGCGGGTAATGACCTCTATCCGCTGCCTGTAATTATCGGAGTCAGGGCTGCCGCTCGCAGTTGCATCTCGGAGGTGCGCCCCACCCTTTTCGTATCGGACCTTGAGACCAAGCTGCACGATACCATTCATCGACCAGGTTATCTTGGACTGAAAAGGCCACTCGAAGCATCCTTGTTTGCGTAACCGGTTTATATTCAGACGGCACATGTCAGCTGTCGTGTAGTCGTTTTTGAGATTCCAGCCGCCGATGAGGCGAACAATGCGTTGCGCATCGCAAATCTGCGATATGAAGAAGGCGAGACCGATCTCCTCGACGTGCTGACGATCCAGCAACGCGTTCTGTCGAATGAAGGCGATGTGGTCAGCATCGAACGCGCGCGCCTTGATGAATGGGTGGCGCTCAATTTGGCGCTCGGCGGTAGCTGGGATTAGGCTTCAATTCCTAGCTTATCATACGCGAACGCGCGAATGCGTTTATAATCGGCTTTGCCATTAGGCGCGCGTTTGAGGTCGTCGCAGATCAGGATGCGTTTTGGGGCTTTGTAGGCGGCAAGACGAGTGCGCACAAACGCGCGCAGCTCGTCCTCGGATGGTGCTTGGTGTCCGGCAAGCTCGATCACGCCCGTTACCGATTGCCCCCATTTATCGTCAGGCACGCCGACGACCAAAGCGTCGCGCACGGCATCATGTTCTTTCAGCGCTTCCTCGACTTCCTCTGGGTAGATCTTCTCGCCGGCCGAATTGATACAATTCGATCCACGCCCCAAAAGGGTCAGCGTGCCATCTGCTGCGACGGTGCACCAATCGCCCGGGATCGCATATCGAACACCGTCAATGGTTTTGAACGTCTTCGCGCTTTTGACCTCGTCCTTATAATAGCCGAGTGGAACGGCGCTGCCGCGCGCAATGAGACCGGGTTCGTCTGATCCTGGGGCAATCTCGCGACCATCCTCGCTGAACACTTTGCAATGCTCACCGATTTCAAATTTGGCCGTATCGACCACCCCTTCCGCGGTGGTCACCGACATGCCAAAGCCGACTGCTTCAGACGCGCCGAAACTGTCCATAAGCGCGACTTGCGGGATATGCTCAATCAAACCACGCTTCACTTCCATACTCCACATCACCCCGGATGAGGTGATCGAGTTGACGCTGGACAGATCATATTTTCCAGGATTGTCATTCAGGACTTTCAACATGGGCTTGGCAAAGGCATCGCCGACAATCGCCATCGCGGTCACACCGTTGCGCGACACCGTTTCCCAAAGCTCTTCCGGAATGAATTTGGCTTTGGTTTCGAGGGTGACGATGGCGCCGCCCATGAGGAAGGCCCCCAATGCCGTGAACAAGCCGGTTCCGTGCATGAGTGGGCAGGCCGGTAGTTGACGTCCGTGTCGACCGACTTCGTCGACAAAGTCACGATGCGCTTCCCAGGTTTCGGGGGCCGCGCCATAAATCCGGCGAAGGCCATCAAGATTGGCTTCACGCCAGATTCTGTGGGACCACATCACGCCTTTCGGCATGCCGGTCGTTCCGCCCGTATAGAGAAACATCAGATCGTCCGGGCTTCGCTCGATATCGAGCGGGGCGCCATCACCAGAAGAGGCGAGGGCGTTATAGCTGAGGGCGAAAGCCGGCGTGTCTTTCGCGCCTCCGACCTCGACCCATAATTTGACTTTCTCCAGGCGGGTGCGCACGCGCTCGACGTTCTCGCGGAATTCGACATCATACAGCACGACGGTGCTATCCGAATTATCGATGATGTAAGCGAGCTCATCGTCCAGATAGCGGTAATTTACGTTCACATGGGTCAGACGCGCTTTGAAACTGGCTGCTAGTCCCTCAACATATTCCGGCTGATTGCGCAGATAGAAGCCGATTTTGTCGCCAGGAGCTGCGCCGCGGGCGAGCAGCTCGCGAGCGACATTGTTCGAGCGGGCGGTCATTTCGGGCCAGGAGACGACACGATCGCCATGGATCATCGCCGGGCTGTCTGGGCCTAAACGCGCGCCATTATCATCCAGCAGGTCGCCGAAATTCCAGATCGATTTTGCCATGCTCGTCTCTCTCCCGTTCTTTTTTGGGATCAGATTATCGAGAAAGCTGAGGAGGGAAAGCCGCGACGCGGGGGCAGGGCGGGTTAGAACAGGCTGCCCTGATCGCCAGGATCAGTTTTCGCGGGCGCTTTCGGCGCGACTTTCTTTGGTGCGGATGCGCGACCTGCCGGGGTCAGGTCAACCGTTCCGTCAGCCAGTGTCACGGAAACAGAATCGGACCCGACGACGTGATCTGCAGATCGCAATACTTTGCCACTTCCATCGCGGACAATCGCATATCCGCGGCTGAGGGTCGCCTGATAGGAGAGTGTCTCCAGAAGCTTGGCTTGAGACGCGAGGTCGCCGCGTTTCGCTGTGACGATCCGATCTAGGGCCGGACGGGCTCGGCCCGCGGCATCTTTCAGAGACTTGCGCGCGCGGCGTGTGTCTGAGATTAGAGGTTCCGGGCGCAACCGCGACGCGGTTCTGGCAAATGCGATCCGCTTTTTCGCCGCTGCTTGAGACAATCCGGCCCCCAGCCGTGCGGCAAGATTGTCGAGCGTTCCGCGCTTTTCCCGAACCACTTGTTTCGGGCTGATCAAGCCGGCGCTGATGGTGTCGAGCTTTGCGCGTCGGCGCTCGACCAGTGTTCGCAAGGCTTGAGGCAGGCGGTCACCGATTGTGTCGAAGCGCTGACGTTTCGTTTCCAAAAGCCGTTCTGGCTTCGGCAGACGCTGAGCCTGCAAGCGCTCTGTGGCGCGGCGCGTATTGCGGATCAGGGCCCGCTTCAGACGTTGCTCAAGATCGTTGAGCTGCAGCTGCAATTCAGACCGTACGGGAACGGCGATTTCTGCCGCGCCTGTCGGCGTTGGCGCACGCGCATCTGAGACGTAATCGATCAGGGTCGTATCGGTCTCATGACCAACAGCTGATATGAGCGGAATGTCGCTTTCAAAGGCCGCCCGAACGACGTCCTCTTCATTGAACGGCCACAAGTCCTCGATCGAGCCGCCACCTCGGCCAACAATCAAAACGTCAGGACGATCGGGACCCTGCATCGCATTGAAACCGCGAATGGCGGCCGTGATCTGGGGCGCGGCGGTGTCGCCTTGGACGAGCGCCGGCCAAAGGATCACGCGCACCGGGAAGCGGTCGCGAATCCGATGCAGAATGTCTCGGATCACTGCGCCGGTCGGAGACGTTACAACGCCAACCGTCGCAGGCAGGAAGGGCAGCGGCTTCTTGTGTTTCGGATCGAAAAGGCCTTCGGCGGCGAGCTTCTTTTTTCGCTCCTCAAGAAGCGCCATGAGCGCGCCAACGCCAGCCGGGCGGAGGCTATCCGCGATCAGCTGATAATTCGAACGCCCAGGATAGGTCGACAAACGGCCCGTGGCGATGACTTCAAGCCCTTCTTCGGGCCGAAATGGCAG
>JAYZAM010000109.1:0-12106 GCA_036339715.1 Pseudomonadota bacterium
CATCTCAATGGGTCGGCTATGGTCTTCAAGACTTGCAGCCGGGGCCGATTAAAGAATTTGCCTTGCCCAGAGACTTTGGGCTCGCTTTCGGATTGGAACGACCTTGGCGCAATGAGGCCGGTGACGTCCTCATGCACCAAAGCGCATGGAGATTGGTTGATGGGCGTATTCTCGTCGATGAAACCCTGATCGTGCCTGAAAGTTGGGAAGACTTACCTCGGGTCGGTGTGCGTTTTGAGGTGCCAAGCGCGCTGAACACGCTGGAATGGTTTGGATTGGGGCCAGACGAATCCTATCCAGATCGCCGCGGTGCTCAGACGGTAGGTGTCTGGCGCTCTACCGTGATGCAGCAGTATCATCCTTATGTTCGTCCTCAGGAATACGGTGCGCGAGAGCAGGGGCGGTGGTTCCGGCTACTCGATGCGAACGGTAAAGGCATACAAGTGACGATGCCGGAGCCCCTCAGCTTTACGGTGCGACCTTATCACGATGAAGATCTGAACGCTGCCGAGACGTTGGCGGAGCTTCAGCCACGAGCAACGACTGAGGTCCATATAGATATTGGCATGCGAGGACTTGGTACCGGTGCCTGCGGACCGGATGCCCTGCCGGAATTTCGTCTTGGCGGCGGCACGTACAATTTCCGATGGGAGTTGAGCGCGATCGGCACCGGCGCCGAGTAGGATTAGTCTTTTCGGACAGGTTCGAATTCGTACAAAGAAATTCCGCGCGCGTGGGCATCGAACTTGAGTTTGCGATTCAACGGCGCGTGCGCCCGCGATGCACAATTCTGCCGATCGCACAGATAGCAGTTTACACCAATCGGCGTGGGGTCTTGCGCGCTCATGTCGAGCCGGTCGAAATATACAAGGCTATCCGCATAGGCTTTGTCGCATCCGAGGCCAATCGCAACGCGCGCTGGTGGGCGGCCGTGAAAGCCACGTGATCGATTGATCGCTTTGGAAATCGAAATGTAAGTCGTTTCATCAGGCATCTGAATCAGCTGGGTCAGCGTCTCGCCAGGCTGCTCAAACGTGCGATGAATATTCCAGCGCGGACAAGCTCCCCCAAATTTTGCAAAGTGAAATCGTCCGGGACTGAATCGCTTGGACACATTTCCAGCCGCATCAATTCGCAAGAAAAAGAACGGAATACCGCGCGCATCGGGTCGCTGAAGGGTGGTCAGGCGGTGTGCGGTTTGCTCAAAACTCGTTCCAAAACGGTGGCTTAGCAGATCAACGTCATAACGCGTGTCTTCGCAAGCTTTCAGGAAGGCGTCATAGGGCATGAGCAAGGCTGCGGCAAAATAATTGGCCAAAGATACGCGCGCCAGACCGACCGTGCTTTCGTCTTTTAGGCCGGAGTCGAAGACGATGCGTTCGATCAGTTCGCGATACTCAAGAAACCCGAGCTGGAACGCGAGTTGGAACTGCCGACCCGTCGGCGGCAATAGTTCGGATATATCGATCCCCGATCGATGTCGGTCAAAATAGGTAAAGGAAGACGGCATCGCGGAACTTGGTAAAACACGAATGCGCAGCTTATGCTGATCTTCCAAGCGGTCTTGAATCGCGACATCAATTTGCTTGCCGCCCAAAAGCAGCGTTTTGCGAAATTGCGTTGCAGCCTCGTCCAACTCGGGGAAGTAATTGCTCTGTTCGTGGACAAATTGTCGAATGGCTTCAACCGGGCGGGCAGACTCCTCAAGGATCTCGACCTTCTCACGATCGGCCAGGTGATTGGCGTCGGAATAGGTGCTCATCGCCAGTTCACGATAGCGCTCATGTAATCTCAAGAAGGCTTTGATGGTTTCGGGGCTCGCGCCGACAAGGTCTTCAAGCTCGTGCTTGCCGACATCAATTTCTCCGAACACGGGATCGCGCAAAGCGCTGACCAGTTCATTGACGAGGCCCGCATCCATATCTTGTGCGAGGTCGGCGACATTGATGTGAAATTCCTCGGCGAGTTTCAGAAGAACCGTCGCGCTAACCGGGCGCTGGTTACGTTCGATAAGATTGACATAAGTGGCCGAGACATCGAGCCGCCGCGCAAACTCAGCCTGAGTCAGGCCAAATTGGGTGCGCAACCGCTTCACACGCGGTCCGATGATCAGCTTCTTTTTAGTCACGTTTCACCTATAACAAAATTTACAAACATTACATACATACATTTACATAACAAACAGTGAAACCCAATAGTTATGGGGATTGGTATGGACGTGGCACAGGTTTTGTAAATACACGGGGGCACAACTAAAACAGGAGCCCGCCATGTCGGACACACTTATCAGAGATGCTGTTTCAGCGTCCAGGCAAACCCCTCGCCATCGCCGCCCCGCGGAAGTGGTAGGCGCTGTCCCGGCCGAGTATGAGCGCGTTCTCACCCATCGTGCGTTGCTCTTTATTGCGGATCTTGAGCGTCGCTTCGGTGGTCAGCGCAAGATCTTGCTGGAAAATCGGAAACTGGCGCAGCTCCGCTTCGATGATGGCGAACTGCCAAGTTTCCCGCCAGAAACAGAGCATATCCGGAACTCTGTCTGGGAAGTCGCCCCGGTGCCGAAAGCTCTGCAGGATCGCCGCGTCGAAATCACCGGTCCAGTTGATCGCAAGATGATGATCAATGCGCTGAACTCGGGCGCTAAAATGTTCATGGCGGATTTTGAAGATGCGTCTTCGCCAACCTTCGAAAACATGGTCGAAGGTCAGGCCAATATGATTGACTATGCCGATGGCACGCTCGCATTCGATGACGAAGCGCGTGGCAAGTCCTACCGTTTGAACGATGAAACCGCGACGATGATTGTCCGCCCGCGCGGCTGGCACCTCGAAGAGGCGCATGTGCTGGTCGACGGAAACCCTATGTCAGCCAGTCTGTTCGATTTCGGTCTGCATATCTATCATAATGGCAAAGCCTTGATGGAGCAGGGCAAGGGGCCATTCTACTACCTCCCCAAAATGGAGAATTACCAGGAAGCACGCCTCTGGAATGATGTGTTTAACTTCACCCAGGCAGCGCTCGGTATTCCGAACGTAACAATTAAAGCGACCGTGCTGATTGAGACTCTGCCAGCCGCCTTCCAGATGGACGAAATTCTCTATGTGATGCGCAATCACATTGTCGGCCTGAACTGCGGTCGCTGGGACTACATCTTTAGCTACATCAAGACCCTCCGCAATCACCCGGAATATGTGCTGCCAGATCGCGCTCAGGTGGGCATGGATCGCGCGTTCCTGAAGTCTTACTCGCTCAAGCTGATTCAGACCTGTCACCGGCGCCGCGCGCACGCGATGGGCGGTATGGCGGCGCAGATCCCTGTCAAAGGCGATGAGGCAGCGAATGCTGCTGCCTTCGATAAGGTTCGCGCTGATAAGAAGCGTGAAGCCCAGCAAGGCCATGACGGAACCTGGGTTGCGCACCCGGATCTTGTGCCGGTCGCCATGGAAGTGTTCGACGCCGAAATGCCGAAAGCCAATCAGGTTCTGACCCAGCGCCAGTTCCCAACGATTACTGAAGCTTCTTTGCTGACGCCTCATACAGGCGATGTGACCGAAGCGGGTATTCGCACCAATATCTCTGTCGGAATTGAGTATACCGCCGCCTGGCTTCGTGGACGGGGCGCTGTGCCGATCCACAACTTAATGGAAGACGCTGCCACGGCAGAGATTTCCCGCAGCCAGCTATGGCAGTGGCTCACGCATGGCACCTCCTTCATCAAGGAAGACGGCAGCACCGAAGTGTTCACCGCAGATGCGTTCGATCGCCTGCTCAATGAAGAGCTCGGTAAAATCAAATCGGCGCTCGGTGAAAACGCCTATGTCGACGGCCGCTATCCCGATGCCACCAAAGTCTTTGTCCAGACAGCGACGGGTGAACTGCTCGCCGACTTCCTGACACTGCCCGCTTATGACGTCCTGTGCGGCGCCAACTAACTCCCAGATAAAAAGTAGATTCAGACGAGGATAAAACCATGACCCAACGTCCAACATATAAACAGCTTATGGAAGACACCCTGAAGCGCTATCCTTCCGGCACAACATCGTCCGGCATCAGCGTTGAAGACGTCGTTCAGCTGAAGATCCAGAACACGTACAACACTCATCTCGATGTCGCGAAAGCAATGGCACGCGTGATGCGTGATGATATGGCGGCTTATGACGCCGACTCGTCCAAGTTCACCCAATCTCTGGGGTGCTGGTCAGGTTTCCACGCGCATCAGAAAATCAAAGCCGTGAAGCGTATGCGTGGCACTGCGAAAGGCACATATATCTATCTGTCAGGTTGGATGGTTGCTGGCCTGCGCAACAGCTTCGGTCACCTGCCGGACCAGTCCATGCACGAGAAGACCGCTGTGACTGATCTGATCAAAGAGATCTACACCTCGCTGCGCCAGGCCGATGAGGTGGCGCTCAATGACCTGTTCCAGGAGCTGAATGCGGCGAAGGAGTCTGGCGCCGATCAGGCGGCACTGGACGAAATCATCTACCGTATCGACACGTTCGAGAGCCACGTTGTGCCGATCATTGCCGATATTGATGCTGGCTTCGGTAACGAGCACGCGACTTATCTGCTCGCTAAAGAGCTGATCCTTGCCGGCGCGTGTTGCTTGCAGATCGAGAACCAGGTGTCTGATGCCAAGCAGTGCGGTCACCAGGATGGCAAAGTGACGGTCCCGCGCGAAGACTTCATCACCAAGCTGCGCGCGTGCCGCATGGCGTTTGAGGAGCTCGGCGTCGACGACGGCGTCATCGTCGCCCGGACGGACAGCCTCGGCGCTGGTCTGACCCAGAAAATCCCGGTCTCAAGCGAGCCTGGCGATCTGGCTGCCGAATATATCAAGTGGATCGAAACCGAAGAGGTTACCGATGCGAACCCACTGAAAGAGGGCGAAGTCGCTCTGATGCGTGATGGCAAGGTTACTCGCCCAATTCGTATGCCGAACGGCCTCTACAAGTTCCAGGACAATACAGGTCGTGAGCGCGTGATTGAAGATTGCATCAGCTCGCTCACCAAAGGCGGCGCTGATTTGCTCTGGATCGAAACCGCGACACCAAACGTGGACGAAATTGCCTCGATGGTGAATGCGATCAAAGAGGTCGTGCCGAATGCGAAGCTTGCCTACAACAACTCGCCAAGCTTCAACTGGACGCTCAATCTTCGCAAGCAAGTTCGCGAACAGTGGATTGCCGAAGGCAAAATTGCTGAGGGGGACTACCCCGAAGGCACTGCGCTGATGTCTGCGAAACTGGACGATACAGAGCTTGGCCTCGAAGCAGATGCGCGTTTGCAAAGCTTCCAGACGGATATCTCAGCGCGCGCCGGTGTGTTCCACAACCTGATCACACTGCCGACCTTCCACCTCACCGCCAAAGGCATGGACGAGCTGTCCAACGGCTATTTCGGTGACGAGAAAATGCTGGCTTACGTTAAAAACGTGCAGCGCGAAGAGATCCGCCGCGGTGTCTCTGCTGTGAAGCACCAGCATGAAGTTGGCTCTGACCTTGGCGACACGTTTAAGGAAATGGTTGGTGGTGAACGCGCTCTGAAAGCGGGCGGTGCGCATAACACCATGAACCAGTTCGAAGCCGTCGACTAAGCTTCGAGAACTAAGCACAAAAGAAACGCGCCGGTCATCTGATCGGCGCGTTTCTCTTTCCCCCTACAGGTCGCCCCAAAGTCTCTTATTTCAGGTCATTCATGGCTTTCGCGACGCGGATCCAGTCTTCGCTTGGAACATCATCAAGCACGCTCTGGCGATAGACCCGAACGCCCGCTTGTTGCTCGCGCATGCGCTGTTTCAGCTGCGCGTAGAAATCCGCTGAGCGGACATGGTATGGGAAATAACTCGAATATTCCCGACGGGCATCCTTATTGCCGCGGACGATATTCCGCATCAGGGCGTCTGATGTTGCGCGGGCTTCATCCGTGTCACGGTTTTCCAGAAGCGATTGGATTTTGCGTTCCATTGCAAATCGCTCGGCGCGGCGGTCAATCACGCTTATGCGGTCCTGTCCCCCAGCGATAACCTTTGGAGCGCTGCGTTCCTGCGTTGAATAGGTTTTGGATTTGCCGCCGCCATAGACGGTCACGTCTCTTGCCAGGGCAGGCGTTGCTAAAAGCGCGGTCGCGCCCATGAGTGTCGCTATATGCGAGAGTTTGAGGCGATATTGGCCCATGAATTCTTCCCACTCTACTCAAGCCATTCTGGCTTTGGTTTCAGCAATCTTGGCAATTTGTTTCGTATTTGCAACAAATTCTTATGGTTAATTCGGCTTTTCCCTATTTGCGCGAATTCGATTGCGTGCTTTCTCTCCGTGAGAATTCGACGTGAGTGAGCAATCCATGCCAAGAGTGATTATCGTTGGGGGCGGAATAGGCGGCTTGACCGCGGCACTGGCATTTCACGCATTTGGCTGGAAAGTCGACGTTCTCGAGCGGGCACCGGAATTGTCTGAAGTCGGGGCAGGGATTCAGATCAGTCCGAATGGGATGAAGGTCTTTCGTGCGCTCGGCGTCGAAGATCAAATTGCCCAAAATGCGTTTCAACCCACAGCACTCGAAATGCGTTTCGGACGCTCCGGAAGGCAGATCTTCCAGATCGAGGCCCGCCAAGCGATCTATGAGCGTTGGGGCGCGCCTTATCTTCACTTGCACCGGGCCGACCTCGTGGCGACTTTGACCGACCTTTTGCTGGCGCGCCAGCCAGCGTCGGTCCACCTCAACGCGGTTTGCGACAGTTACGAAAATATCGGTGACTCTGTACGCGCAACCCTCGCCTCAGGTGACATTCTGGAAGCTAATTTATTGGTTGGGGCGGATGGCATACATTCCGCTATCCGACGTCAAATGCTTGGCCCCGACCGACCCAACTTTACAGGCAACACGGCTTGGCGCGCGGTCGTGCCCATGGAACAACTCGGCGATCTCGCGCCGCCGCCCACGGCCTGTATCTGGGTCGGGTCGCGGAAGCACGCGGTGACCTATCGTTTGCGCGGCGGGACGCTCGCCAATTTTGTCGGTATTGTCGAAAGTGATGACTGGACGTCAGAATCCTGGACCGAGGCAGGGACGAAAGAACAAGTCCTATCAGACTTTGCCGGTTGGCACCCGGTCGTCACCAACCTGATTGAAAACGCCGAAGCGCATTATCGGTGGGCGCTGTTCGATCGAAAACCGCTTGATCAATGGGTTGATGGGCGGGCTGTCCTGCTTGGAGACGCGTGTCATCCAACCCTGCCATTTCAAGCCCAGGGCGCGGTGATGGCGATCGAGGACGCCTATCTTTTGGCCATGCTGTGCAGCGATGACCAGTATGACATGGCTGAAGCGCTCGACCTCTATTTCAAAACGCGCTTACCGCGGACGTCCAGTGTCCAAGCGGCCTCGCGAGGCAATGCAAAACTGTTCCACCGCCGTACGCCCCTCAGCCGGGCGATGACCTATGGACCGATGTGGGTGGCTGGGAAAATCGCGCCTGGCATTATTCGATCCCAGCAGGATCCATTTTATGCGTATGATGTGCGGGAGGAGCCCCTGCGCTAAGCCTGTCCGCCGGTCATATGCAAATGAGCCGGATCAATGCCAAGCATGCCGAGGGTGAGTTCCCATTTCTTCGAATGTGCCGTGCCAAAGACAATGTCATCGTGCGGGTCGGTGACCAGCCAGGCATGTTCTGAGAGTTCGTGCTCGAGTTGTCCTGGTCCCCAGCCCGCATATCCCAATGTCATTGTCGCCTGTGAGGGGGCACCTTCTGAGGCGATGGCCCGCAATACGTCTCGCGTTGCCGTCATAGACAGGTCGCTTGTGACTTCGACAGTCGCACCGTCGCTGAAATAATCGGTTGAGTGAACGACAAAACCGCGATCGGTGCCGACGGGACCACCGTTCAGCACATAATCGTCCGGCAGTTTAATATTTTGTTCGATGCCAAGCTGCGTAAATAAATCAGGAAGGGTGAGTTCATCAATCGGATTATTGAGGACCAGCCCCATCGTATAGTCATCACTATGGGCGCATACCAGAATGACCGACCTATTGAAGCGCGGGTCGCCAATTCCCGGCATTGCGGCCAGCAGTTTTCCGGTCAGGTCTTCCAAACGATCCGCTCCTTGATTGCGTTTGACGCTACTCAACCATTTAATTTTGGCAAGCTTTTGTCGTTGCGACCTTCTTTCTGTGGCCTATGTAGGATGCGAAGAAGACAGGAGATCCTTTCATGACCATTTCAGTCGGCGATAAACTTCCCGAAGCGACCTTTATGGAGATGACCGCAAACGGGCCTGAGCCCGTCTCATCTGCGGACGTGTTCGGAGGCAAAACTGTAGCGTTGTTCGCTGTCCCGGGGGCCTATACCCCAACCTGTTCGGCCAAACACTTGCCAGGATTTGTTGAGAAGCAGGGTGATCTTGCCGCCAAAGGGATTGATGAGATCGTATGCACCTCGGTCAATGATGTCTTCGTTATGGGCGCCTGGGGCAAGGAAAACGGCGTGGACGGAAAAGTCCGCATGTTGGCGGATGGAAACGGAGCGTTCGCTTCGGCTCTTGGTCTGGAAATGGATGCCAGCGGTTTTGGTATGGGCCAGCGCTCACAGCGCTATTCCATGATCGTCAAAGATGGCACCGTTACCGAGCTGAACGTCGAGCAGGGCGGCGGTTTTGAGGTCTCCAGCGCAGATTATTTGCTGGGGCAGCTCTAGACGGTCTGGTTTCCCAACCAGCTAAATCAGAAAAGGCTCGCGGTGATGTTCGCGGGCCTTTTTTGTGCGCTATGCGTTGGCGGGCTCGGTTGTGAGGGCTTGGTTCAATGACGATCGAAGAAGGTTGCGTTCGTTTGCTTCGGCGCTGAAAGCAGACATATTCTGAGTGTATCGGGTTAGCGCAAAGCAAGACGCTCAAAACCTCCGCATCTCTTTGCGCCCGAGCGTCGCACGATAGCCTTCCAATACCCCGCCCCAACCCGAAGCATATCCTCATCCTTTCGTAACAGAATCGCTTCGACTCTGGCTTTTCAAAAGGGGAATGCGCCGTTTTTCGATGAATAATTATTGAAAAACGGTAATAATCTTCCCATGTAAGTCTTGGTTCAATCAGGGAGGACCATACATGGATACCAGTTTAATCGTACTTGCCTTGCTTGCTTTTGCAGCTTTGGTGTTGATCACTTCAGCGGTGAAAGTTGTCCCGCAAGGGTTTAACTACACGGTCGAGAATTTCGGACGCTATACGCGCACGCTCGGACCGGGTTTGCACTTCATCATGCCATTCTATCAGCGTGTGGGGCGCAAAATGAATATGATGGAAACCGTGCTCGACATTCCGACGCAGGAAGTGATTACGCGCGACAATGCGCAAGTCTCTTGTGATGCAGTCGTATTTATTCAGGTTGTCGACCCCGTGTCGGCCGCATATGAAGTGAACAATCTCGAAAACGCGATCACCAATCTGTCTTTGACCAATATCCGGACCGTGGTCGGTTCGATGGATTTGGACGAAGGCCTGTCCAACCGTGATGATATCAATGCGCGACTGCTGTCTGTGGTCGATGCGGCGACCAATCCGTGGGGCGTGAAAGTCACGCGGATCGAGATTGCCGACCTGTCACCGCCAGCGGACATTACCGAAGCGATGGCGCGGCAGATGAAGGCGGAACGCTTGAAGCGGGCCGAAATCCTCACCGCAGAAGGCGACAAACAATCCGCCATTCTGAAAGCGGAAGGCTTGAAACAGTCGCAAATTCTCGAAGCCGAAGGCCGCCGGGAAGCCGCATTCCGGGACGCGGAAGCGCGTGAGCGGGAAGGTGAGGCGGAAGCCAAGGCCACAGCCTTCGTCTCGGAGGCCATCGCCAAAGGTGATGTGAATGCCATCAATTACTTCCTTGGTCAGCAATATGTGACCGCGTTTGAAAAGCTGGCCTCGGCCGGTGGCAACAAGACCGTCATCATTCCGGCAGAGTTTAGCTCTATTATCGGGACCATCGAAGGTATTCGCGGGCTGACAGATGCTGCGAAAGACAAAGCGTAGGAGGCGCTCATGGACGGTTTAGCCCTCACACTCTGGCCGCCGACGGCCTGGCATTGGCTCGCCCTCGGACTGGTTCTGTTGTCGATCGAAATGATGACTGGAACCTGGGACCTGCTCTGGGTCGGTCTGGCAGCAATGTTTACGTCTGCCTTCGCCGCTTTCGCCCCCGCCGGTATGGCGGGCTGGGAAGGTCAATTGATCTTCTTCGCGATCGCTTCGACGGTCTTGTTCATCACCGGTCGGACACTGTTTCGGAAAATGCGCGAAGATGTCGAAGAGCATCCGACCCTTAACAAGCGTATGGCCAGCACGCTCGGTCAGCGCGGGATCGTGGCGGAAGACTTCAACGGAGGTCTCGGGCAAATCAAGCTCGGCGACACGGTCTGGTCAGCCCAGAGCGTAGATGGCGCAAATCTCGCCAGTGGTGCCGCGGTTATTGTCGAGGCAACCGAAGGGACAACACTGAAAGTTCGTCCAGCTTAATTGGACTGTCCCTGATCCAAATCAAAATAAAAAGCCGCTCGTCTCCGCGCGGCTTTTTTATGTTTGGCGGGGCCGGTGATCCAAACCATGTTGCAGATTAGACACCATGCTGAGCCTGCATACCGCCTATGCGGATTCTTGCCCTAATCCGTCCACATTCGAATTCCTAAATTCTTGCCAACTGCCCGGAAAGTGGCGTGAATAATGCAAGGAGCCTCCCATGTTGAGAGCGTTGATAATATCAAGTGCCTTACTCGCTTCAGCGCCGGCGGCGATCGCCGCCAGCAATCAGGCCGAAAGCGCCGAAGCTTTGGTTAGTGTGGCCGCAACCGATATCGCTCAAAGCGAGCGCGAGCGCGTCGCCGACGCGGTTTTGTCTCATGTCGATACCCGAGCGATCGCCAACTTTACTCTGGGCCGTTATGGTCGGGGGCTCGAGGCGAGCGAAAAAGATCGTTATGTCAAAACCTTCGAAGCCTTTCTCCGCCGCCAGATTCAAGCCAATGCCGACCAGTTTAGCGGCGTCGAGGTTGAGGTTGTAAACACGGCTGCACGCAACGCACGGGATGCCATCGTGACGACCCGACTTGCGACTGATGCTGGTCCATTCAATGTTCGGTGGCGCGTCATCGAACGTGGCGGTAAATGGTCGGTTGTCGATCTCGAGGTTGCCGGGATCTGGTTGGCAATCGAGCAACGCGCACAAGTTGCAGCAATTCTATCCCGGCCGGGCGCAGATATTGATGATCTGATCGCGCAGTTTGGGTAACCAGCAAATTCGAACCTTGCCGATTATTGCTGGATGATCATCCGATTGCCGCGGAACTCGTAAGAATACAGCTCGCGTAAGAAGCTCATTCCTAGGAGGGACTGACTGAGGTCGGTGCGCAAGACCATGGCATCGACATTTCTAACGTGCACTTGATTGATCTGGATCGAGTCAATTTTGACGCTCGCACCTTTAGTGATGCCGCCCGCCGTTCGGATTTCCCATTTATAGTCCAGCGTCTCGGGTCGAAGTCCCATTTTTTGAGCATCTTTGAAGGTGAGCGCGACAACGCTGGCCCCCGTGTCGACCATGAATTCGACGCTCGCCTTCTTGTTGACGAGAGCTCGGGTCCAGTAGTGACCATCCGGTCGAGCGCCGATGGTGGCCATGCGACGCGCGCTCGTGGGCTCAGCTGGAAGATCGACCGTGAGGGAAGACACGCTTGGCGGCGTGGCATCTACGCTCGCGCGGGACTCGTCGACGGCATCCTGCGCTCTTTCGAGCTTCGGTTCGAGAAATACCGAGATGCCCGTCGCGACGACGCCGGCAAGTAAGAGCGTTCCGATGATGTGAGAGGTGTTCATGTCGGGCTCTGAAGTTTTCCGAGGCGTTGCAAATGATCAAGGCGTTCGGGCAGGGAGTCCATGACCGATTTTCGTCCCGCATCGTCATACTGCATCCAGCCGCCGATTTCCTTAAGCGACCGACCGCATCCGAGACACAAGCCGGTTTCGCCATCGACGGCGCAGACTTTGATGCACGGTGATTGAATGTTGGGTCGGGTCATTTCGAAATCCTTAGTCGATGAACCTCAAGATATACTTGCGACAGTTTT
>JAYZAM010000110.1:0-7350 GCA_036339715.1 Pseudomonadota bacterium
GATGTCGGCTGCGATGGCCTCAACAAAGTAACGAGAGAACATGGATGCGCCCTGCCCGCCACCCAGCGTGAGCGCGTCTTCCAGTCCGGTATGGGTGAGAAGCTCTGCCCACAGCAATTGTTCGAACCGCATCTTGGACTCGTCAGACGATTCCACACCTTGTGTCGGGGCAGATGTTGATGACGACTGAACAGCAGTCGAAGGCGTGAGCGTTGGCGATAAAGTCGGGATCATTGCGGACCTCATGGTTAATGACTCGCAATTAAACTTTAAGTTGTTAATTCACTCTTTACGCCCTCATGTTGTATTAACCACACAATCTAAAGAGAGTGACATGATCGCAGGACTGCTAGGAGAGCATCTGTCGTCGCCGAGGACGGCACTAAAGACGAACCAGAACACAGCCCTCGAACCAAAGCCCGCACCAGGCGGTGAGCCTTCCAACGGTGAAGAGTTCGCAGCTTATGTTGCGGATGATCCGAAACCGAAGGAAGCGCCGCAGACCCGGTCTGATCCCGACAACCGTGAGGCAAATGCGGCATCAGATGTGGCCGCAGAGCGATCTTCTAGGCGGCGTGAAGCACGCGCGGAGCGCGCGGCCGAGACGGATGCAAAACCACTCCCAGTTCCGATCGCTCCAGCTGAAGACTCACATATTGGCGTTTCTCCTGGTGCGGTACTCGGCGACACGCCGGAAATCTTACCCGCTTCTGGCTCTAATACAGAGCAAGCCAATGTCACAGCCACGCCTGAAGAGCTTTTGGCAAATGCGCGTGAGATTGATCCGCGTGTCCGTGCGGAAGTTCCTGGCGACGCCGCCATCGATAACTTGGCATCAGATCAAAACATAAAGTTCACTCAAGGTTCAATAATTGAGCCCGCGATAAGCGAGAACGAGGTGAAGCGGATATTGACTCAAAGTCTTCCAGACCGCGATGGCCAAACTCAGTTACCGACCACGCCCGTTGACGCTGAGATGGATCTCGGACGGCTCGGTTCAAATGTCGACATTGTCGACGGAGAGCTGACGCGGATCGGCTTGCCCGCCGAGACGACAGACGCTCAATTGCGCAATACGGCAAGCACGGGCCTTCAAACCGCGACCGGCGATCTCACCACAATGATCCGCGAGGGTGCGGCCACCGGCGCGGATACAATCCTCAATATCGGTCCGACCACGGCCCCTTCAGGTCCTGCCGTCGCAACCACACCGGGTCTAACGCCCGTAGCTCCATCCATACCGATTGCCTCGCCGAGCGAGCTAACCAGTATTATAATGAATGCCATTCAGAATGGCATGGACCCGCAAGAGCAACTGATCGTGCAGCTGGACCCGCCAGAGCTTGGTCGCATCATGATCGACTTCAAGTTCGATGCGCAGGGCTTACAGCAAATCGTCGTCTCATCGGAAAACCCAGAAGCCTTGAAACGCCTGCGAGAAATGCACGCCGAGCTCACTGCGGCGCTGCAGGATCAGGGACTGACAGGTGAGAACCTATCCTTCCAGCAGGACACGCAAGACCGCTCGCAAACTAATATGGGCTCGCAGTCCCGTTCGGATCGCGAGCTGGTATTCTCGGCCTCTGATGATGGCCGTTCAGCACGTATGACGGGGTCATCGGAACCCGGATCCGTCATCCGAACACGCCTCGATCTGGTTTTGTAGGAGGATCAAATGACGGATATCAATCCCGCCGCAACCGCCACGACAACGCCATCGACGACAACAGCTTCGACCAGTTCGGCGAGTTCTTCGAACTCTGCTGTCAGTGCCGCAACCATCGGTGAAGACTTCGACACGTTCCTGCAATTACTAACCGCTCAGATTAGAAACCAGGACCCGCTCGCGCCAATGGACTCGACACAATTCGTCGAACAATTGGCAACGTTCTCGTCACTCGAGCAACAGGTTGAAACCAATAAGACCTTGGAAAACATCGCCTCCATGATCGGCGATTTACATTCCTCGCTGGGCAATGAGTGGCTCGGTCAGGACGTCGCCGTCCGCTCTCAATATATCGCTTATGAAGGCGCGCCCGTTCAGTTCGAAGTCGATCAGTCGCGGTCTTATGATCAGGCCGTTGTCACCGTCACGGACAGCCAGAATAATGTTGTCTGGCAAGACACGCTGGACCCAGGTCAATCCCGCCATATCTGGGATGGCAATGTCCTGGGGCAATCCACTCGAGCCCCTAACGGCATCTATTCTTTCCAGATTGACCTGTATGAGAATGGCAATGCGGTTGCGAGCACCCAACCGGACATTATCACCAAGGTTACGGCCCTTGGAACCGAGAATGGTCAACTAAAGTTTGGCACGGATTCACATCTCACGACCGATCTCAACAATGTGCGAAAGGTCGCGGTGAACTAGGCGGAAATCATGCTCAATAAAAAGCCCATCCCGAACGGGATGGGCTTTTTTGATCTGACCAATCGTAACGGTCGAAACGACCTATAGATCCTGCTTCGCAACATCGACGATCAGCACATTCTTGATCCCGTCAGAGATGGCGGTTTGCAAATTCATCAAGATCATCGAACGCATGGTCTCGTAATTGCTGACATCCGTCAGTTCGATGAGCGTCCGCCCATCATTGCTGAGCTCAATCAGCGTGGTCATGATATTGTCCCGTAATTTTGGTTCTTCGGAGAACAGGTCATCTGATGTCGATTCATCGGTCTCGAGACTGATATGCAGAATGACCAGACTTTCAACCTGCCCGCCCCTCATGATCGGGACAACAAATTCGCGGCTGAATTTATAATAGACACTATCGCTGGAGCTGCCGCCGCCATAGCCATCATCTTTTTTGGCTTCTTTTTTTGCCGCCGGTTGTTCAGCCGGATAGTCGCCCGTATTCGCATCCCCCGTGGTGCTCGCTGCAACCTCGACAGTCGGCTTAAGCATAACCCCCGCAAGAGAGCCCAAAGCCACAAAAATGATGGCGACAACACTGGTCAGGATGAGTTTCATAACGAGTTCCTTTAGAACGGGAGGACTTTTTCGAGGACTTTTGGAACCATGCCGCGCTTAATGCCGGCCATGGTCTCGCCGCGGCTAAGATAAGAAAGATTGGCATCCGCGATCTTCTCATAAGAGACGGTATTGGTGCGTGTAATGTCTTGCGCGCGGATCACGCCGGAGACAGTGAGGTAGCGCACCTCGTCACTCACTTGCGTTTGCTGATAACCTGCGATCACCAGATTTCCGTTGGGCTCGACACCGACAACGCGCGCAGACAGGCGAAACGTGACCTGTTCAGCGCGGTTCAAAGCACCGTCGCCTGTCAGCGCCGCTGTACGGTCATAATCGATACCAGGGGTCAGGGTCGCGCCATTGGGCAACAGGGCTCCGGCCGCTTGCGGCAACCCTAGAAGCGCCGTCAGGTTAAATTGTTCATTGGTCTGGCGATTGCGCGATAGCGAGGTTTGCATGCTCGCCTGATCATTCATATCGACCATGACTGTAAGCAAGTCACCGACATCTTTGGCGCGGCGCATTCCGAGCAATGCATTCGGCGCGGTCGTCCACAAAGAAGCGGAGGTTTCCGGCTGACTTTGAGCATAAGCCGCTTCGGTTTTGCCCCAGAAAGTGGGCTGTTGAACCTCGACGATTTGCGGTGCTTCTTTCGCGCCGCCAGATGCGCACGCTGAGAGCGATAGCGCGACCATCCCGGTCGCGATCGCTGTTTCTAATTTACCCATATCCAGCCTCCTGCTTGAACGATTCCTTCGACAACCTGGCGTGACTCCAGGTTCATGACGGAGACAGACTCGCCTTCCGCCGCTTCCCCCATGGCGCGTCCATTCATAGAGATTTCCAGGGGGCCTTTTAGATATTTCAGCGTCACCAGCTGATTGCGTTTGACCAATCGTGGTGCGCGCGTGTTCTGCTCTTTGATCGGCTGACCTGCATAGACGGTCCGTCGGACTTCCCGGCCGAGGAGCACTGCATGCTCGTCATCCCAGACATCACCGGGCGGGGCGGCATTATATTGCGTGATAATCTCACCGCTGCGTAAAACATCCTTAGCGGTCAAAGAAGCGGTCGGCGCGAGAGTCAGCCCGAGGCTGAGACATAAAACATCAATCATGATCTTATCTCAGCCTTGTCGTAGCGGCGAGCATCTCATCAGATGCGGTGATCACTTTTGAATTCAGCTCATAGCCACGTTGCGCTTCAATAAGGTCGGAAATCTCTTTGACCACATCGACGCCAGAATCCTCGATAAAGCCCTGACGAAGCGTTCCAACACCGGCGGCACCGGCAACCTGGCGATTGGCCTGGCCGGACGCCTCGGTTTCGCGATACATATTGTCGCCGAGCGCTTCCAAGCCTTTCTCATTGATGAAGGTGGCCAGCGAAATCACGCCAACAGTCTGACCCTCAACCTGATTGTTAAAATATGCCACAACCTCGCCATCGCGGCTGATCGAGATGCGCCGGGCGTCCTGAGGCAGGGTGATCCCGTCCGCGAGTGGGTAGCCGTCCATGGTGACAATCTCACCATCGGGGCTGCGATTGAGTTTGCCATCTCTTGTAAACGCGGTTTCGCCATCCGGCAGGACCACTTCCAGGAATCCATTTCCATCAATTCCGAGATCCAGCTCGCCATTGGTCTGGCGCATGGTGCCTTGTGTGATCTCCATGGAGACGGTCGACGCTCTTACACCGGTTCCGAGCTGGATACCCGCCGGAACGACCGTAGCGGTGTGGGCCGTGATTGTGCCAGGGGTCAGATATTGTTGATCGACCAGGTCTGAAAAGTCTGCCACGCGCGGTCTATATGCGGTGGTGCTCATGTTCGCGATATTGTTCGATATGACATCAACGCGCGTTTGTTGCGCGGCCATACCTGTCGCTGCGATCTGGAGTGATTTCATGGCTTACCTCCTGTGCCTTTACCGGTCTCTAACCGTTGAAATGAGTTGCGTGATGCGCTGATCCTCGCGCTCAAGCACTGTCTGTCCCGCTTCATAGGCACGCTGGACCTCAATCATCCGTGCCATTTCCAATACCGGAGAAACGTTCGACGCCTCCAATGCGCCTTGAAGAACACTCACCCCTTGGGCGAGCTGAAAACCGCCCTCAGCGGTAAAGCGCGTATCCGTGTCGCGCTGCAGCTGTCCGTTGGGGGTAAAAATACCGACCTGATCAATGATTTCGCCGTCGGCAGAAATTGTCCCGTCGCCGGAAATCGCCAACCTTTCGGCCTCAGGTGGGATCTGGATCGGCGTATTGCCGCTGTTTAAGACGCGCGCGCCATCGCCGGTGATCAACTCGCCATCGGCAGAGAGTTGAAACCCGCCGGCGCGAGTCAGGCGCTGGCCCGCATCGGTTTCAATCGCGAAAAAGCCCTCGCCCTGAAGCGCGAGATCAAACTGTCCGCCCGTGAATTTGACCGTGCCTTGCGTGAGGTCAAAACTGTGACCTGCGAGGCCGCCCATGGACAGCGAGGGCGAGTCCGCGCCCGTCGTCATCAAATATTCAGCGAACACGGCGCGGTCGGTTTTATAGCCCGCCGTATTGGTGTTTGCGATGTTATTGGCGACCACTTGCAGCTCTTTAAGCAAGCCATCCTGTCGGGATAAGGTCGCGTATATACTATTGCTCATAATTGGCTCCTGCCCGAGGTCTCGACAAGGTTTGTCGCGACGAATTCAATAGATCTGCGATTTGGTAAGATTTGACGGTGCGCCCTGGTTCAGCGGCATTGGCGCGTTTCGATTGTTCGATCAGGCGGACCCGCGCGAGCCGCTCTACCTGGGGATCAGTGAGACCGGAAACCAGATCGCTCCAATCAGCGACCCAAAGCGACCAATTGTCTTCAACGGCCCCATGCTCCAGCAATTCAAGCTGTAAATCCGGATGCTGCTTTAGCGCATCAAAAGCGGCCTTGGCGATGCTGACCTCATCAGCTTCGAGCGCACGAATTCCGGCCATATGGTTGATTTCAATTTCTTTCGGAAATTCGTCCCGAACCTCAAACAGTTCTGAGTTGACGTGCCCCCAGAACGCGGCCTGCGCGAGCAGAAGACCAATATGCGGATCACGTTCGACAGGCTCGAGGAAGTGGCGCACCATGCTGAACAGGCCGAGCTCTATCGCCCGCTCCGCGCCGCGTGTTCGAAGCGCATTTCCGCGCCCGTCCAGCGGCAACTCTTCATGGAAGATATTCAACGATTGCAGAGCATTTATAGCGTTCGACCGATTGCCATCGCTGAGATAGCCTTCCAGGGCGATCATCGTGTGATTATCGATCGATGCTCGCACATCGTCACGTTCGGCCGCTTTTAGGCCGCGAACCCGTTCCAAGCCGGCATAAAGATCATCGCTTCCAAGGTGCCGGATCACAAATTCGAGGATTGGGTCGAGATCGTGCTGCGTTTCGCTGTTTTCCAGCACATCCCAGGCTTCTTCGAGCACAAAGGAATGGATCGTTGGACGCAGAGATCGATCGCGCTCCACCAGGATAAGAAGCGCCGCCAGCTTCAATTTTGGTCGACTCATCAGCATCACAAGGCGGTCATCTGACTCTGCCCCTGTGGGCATATCGATAACAGCTGTCTTCAGCGCACGTAGCTGTGTTGAGTCCTCAAGATCTGCCGGCGTAAACGTTGCGAGGATTTGCTGTGCAAGATCCGCACGACGCTCAATCAGCAGCGAGGGAATAACCAGCGTCGCGACGTCTTCGCGCATATTATAGGGCAACGTCCGAATCTGACCGACACGCGCTCCGATTTCTTCAACCCCGTCTGGATCAAATACAATCATTTGCGCCACAGCGTGCCATAGGCCAGCTTCTTCATAGCACGCGGCAAGCGCCTCGAAATAGGCGAGGTTCGGGCGCTGGCGATTTTCAAGAAGCGCAACCAGTTCGCGGATCGCGCGCCATTCTGTTTCTGGCGCTCTGGCGATCAGCGCCTTCGCTTCAGAATAGAGGCCAAGCGCCATTTTGGATTTCAGATCCTCCATCATTTGAAGTTCGGCATTGGCCTCATCTTCAATGATAATGGAGGGCAGCTCATTGAAACGACGCAAAGACCGGACGACGGAAAAGTCGAGCGGATAGTCTTCGCTGCAGACAATCCCGAGACTAGCCAGGGCCTCTGCATCAATTGGGGTTTTGCCATCCGCCGCCACAGCATCTTCATTCGGCACCAGCAAACCACTGCGGATTGCGGAATCCACAAAAGCATCCAACCCATCAGCTGTTTCTGCAGCGACCGGGTCTTCTTCTTTTGAAACGTCTTTCGCTCCAGTGTCCGCAGATGCAGCGGAAACCAGAGCGAAACAGAGACCTACAGTGGTGAGGCGTCTTATCATGCGGCCTGGCGGACCCCCCT
>JAYZAM010000111.1:0-16568 GCA_036339715.1 Pseudomonadota bacterium
ATATTGCGGATCAGTTCGTGACGCAGAATACCCCGGAACTGCAAGGCCAGGTCTCGCTCAATTACACCAATGATTTCGGTCAGAATGGCGAGATCTCGGTGACCGGGGCACTTTCCTATCGCGACGAATATTTCCTGTTCAATGTTGAAAATCCAGGGTTCGCTGCAGGTGCAAACGCGCTCTTCCCGGCGGGTGGCCCCGCCCTCGATCCCAGCAGTTACACGCTGGCGGATCTCAGCATTGTCTGGACCTCTGCCGATGACAAATACCGCCTCGGATTACATGGCCGAAACCTCACCGATGAAGAATATCGCGTTGCTGCCTATAATTTCGTCACGCCGAGTCAGCTCGGGGTCGACAGCGCTTATTCCGCTTTCTACGGCGCGCCGTCGACCGTTACGGCGTCCCTATCGGTCGACTTTTAATCTCACGAGACGGGCATGACCGCAGTGAGTTCCTCCCAGGTCGGGGGTCAGTTTGGAGGGCGCGCTTATGTGCTCGCCATTCTGACCCTCGTCTACACATTCAATCACATCGATCGTCAGATCCTGCTGATCTTGATTGAGCCGATTAAAGCTGAGCTTCAGATCAGTGATAGCGCCGTCGGGCTTTTGACCGGGTTTGCCTTTGCCGTGTTCTACGCAACCTTTGGGATCCCGATCGCGATGTGGGCCGATCGCGGAAACCGTCGCAACATATTATCGATCGCCCTGGCGACATGGTCTGGCATGACGGCACTCTCTGGAGTGGCGATGAATTTCTGGCACTTACTAATCGCGCGCATGGGCGTGGGCATTGGTGAGGCGGGCGGCACCCCGCCGGCGACCTCCATGATCTCTGATCTTTATGCGCCTAAAGAGCGGGCTTTTGCGCTCGGGATTTACACATCTGGAATTGGCCTTGGCATCCTCGCAGGGTTTGTGATCGGCGGATATGTGTATCAGGCCTTTGGTTGGCGGGTTGCCTTTTTTGTGGCCGGAATTCCAGGCGTGTTGCTCGCTCTGGTGGTTTGTTTGACCATAAAAGAGCCCATGCGCGGGGCCGTGGAGCAAAGACAAAGCGACGCGCAAGGATCTTCTCTTCGCGAAACGCTCAGCTTTATTGCCCAGCAAAGTTCGTTTTTATGGCTCTTGGCCGGCTGTTGTCTTATCTGCATTTCGGCAAATGCGTTTCTGGCCTGGACACCAAGTCATCTGCAGCGAACCTATAATGTCGGTCCAGCGGATATTGCTGTGCCACTGGGTCTTTTGATCGGCGGCGCAGGCAGCGTCGGCGCGATCTTGTTGGGACGGCTTTGCGACCGGCTGTCAGAGCGCAGCCTAGCTTGGCGTCCATTGATAATTGCATTTTGCGCCGCCATTGCGCTGCCTTTTGCGTGGCTCTTCCTGCAAGCTGAAACGATCAATGCGGCCTATGCCTGGAACTTGATTCCAAGTTTCATCGGATTGATCTATGCGAGCATCGCTTACACGGCGTCCCAGGAATTGGTCGGCTTGAGAATGCGCGCTTTTGCGTCGGCCTTTATGCTATTTTGCTTGACCTTGATCGGTATCGGCGGCGGACCGACCATTGTCGGTTGGCTGAGCGACAGTTTTGCGGCATCCGGAGAAGCTATGCCATTGAAGGCCTCACTCGAAATCATGCTCGGGCTCAACCTCGTGAGTGTGTTCGCATTGGGTATGTCGGCACGCACCTATCAAAGGGACGCAGCGCGCGCTGCGAAAGTGAACTAGATGAAACACACTTTTTTCGCAGCCCTTATTCTTGCCGCTTGCGTCCTTGGGGCGTGCGCCGAACAAGATACTCACCCACCGACCAGCGCTGAAACCTCTGAATTTGAGAGCCCCTATTTTGCCGTCACTACGAGCGGTTCCGGCCCGGACGTCATTCTCGTCCCTGGTCTCGCGTCCAGCGGCGCCGTTTGGGACGGCACCGTTGCCGCTCTGAGCGATCGCTTCACCCTGCATGTCGTCCAGGTGAATGGGTTTGCGGGCGCGCCGGCTCTCGGAAACGAGAACAATGACAATATTCTGGAAGACCTCGCCACCGACTTGTCAGCCTATTCGAGGGAGCTGGCACCTTCGCCTGTCCTAATCGGTCACTCGCTTGGTGGATTGGTTGCAATCAAAACGGCCCTCCACCCAGACACAAAACTCAGCCGATTGGTCATCGTCGATGTCCTCCCCTTCTTCTCAGTCCTGATGGACCCCGATGCCACAGCGGAGAGCATTGCCCCCGTATCTGAGGTCATGAAAGTCGCGCTTCTCGGGCAGTCCGACGATCAATTTGCCCTACGTCAGGCCGAAGCGCTAAGCGCCCTCGTCAAGGGCGAAGACGATCTCGAACAGGCCTTAAACTGGTCTGTCGAAAGTGACCGCGCGGTCATGGCACAAGCCATGTCGGAAGTCCTGACGGCGGACTTGCGGGGAGAGATGTCCACCCTCGCCGTCCCCACGCATATCATCTTCGCAAAAGATGACACGATCCCCAATATGGCGGAGATTGAGGCGTTCTATCGGACCCTATACGCGCCGGTCCCGGACCACAGCCTGATTGCTATCGAAAATGCGCTACACTTCGTTATGCTCGACCAACCGGCCGCGTTCTACGCCGCCTTGGAGGGCCTTCTGGCAGAATAGACGCGTAGGCTTGATCTGATCGGAATTTGATACGCGGCACGTAAAAACGGCCTCATTCACCGGCGTGAACGAACCGGGAAGAAACTTAAGCAAGTCAATGGAAAGTGGTGCCCCCACACGGACTCGAACCGCGGACCTACGGATTACAAATCCGTTGCTCTACCAGCTGAGCTATAGGGGCACTGGCGCGTCGTTTATAATGAGCTACGCGAAAGCGCAAGCCGTCATGACAAGATCATGCAGTTGCCACATTTCACCGCGATCCGATCACTTTTTTGCCGCGCCTCTTGGCTTTCATCCGTCATAAGCAAGAGATGGGATCCGAAGCATGTTGAAAACGATTGTGAGCCTGAGTGTTGCCGCTGCGATGTTTGGCGCTGCGACTGCGCAGCCGCTGCCCGCGCCGCCGAAGGCGAAATACACCCCGCAAGCTAAAACGACCTGTGATCCACAGACCTTTCACGTCTATTTTGCAAAAGGGAAGAGTGCGATGAATGACGCTTCTCTCAAATTGCTGAAAGCGGCCGAGGCGAAACTTGAAGGCTGTGTCGTTGGCCCCGTCTCCCTTCAGGCTGCAACCACAGACACACTGCTCTCGGACGGGGTACAAAATCTCGCCTCAGCGCGCCTCGATGCAGTCGCGACTGCGCTTGAAGCCTACGATCTGATTGGAACGAGCGTGAACGCTGAGATCAAGGCCCCGGTCGGCACTGAATCCCTGCCGCATCCGACGCAGCGCAGGATCGAAGTTCGTTTGTCCGCCTGGCCCGCTCAAACAAGCTAGGCGCAAAAAGTCCTCCCAGATGCTCCTTGGACCCTCCCAAGACGAGCACACTCAATAGCCGGACCGCAATTGGCGGTCCGGCTTTTTTTGAGTGTCACGCTCAGTCGAACAAAGACAAAGCTGCGCAGGCCGCCACAAAGGTCACCACCGTATGGCTGCCATCCACAAAGAGCCCCATGAGTGATCCGTAAGGTGTGTAGACCGTGTCATACGCCATGAGCGGCACGCCGATCAGCAAACTCATCCAGAGGCCGAACAAAGCGGCCGTGCCGAGCTTGGAGATGTTCTTTTGCTTCATGTGCCAGCCGAGGCCGAAACTCAGGAAGAGTGACAAAACAAACCCCCAAAGCATGACCATCGGGTTCGGCCCAGCATCTCTCGCGACGCTCTGCAGACCATCAGCTGTGAGCCATTGCATGGTCTGTTTGGTTTCATCCGTAAAAAACAGGCCGTTTGCGCCCATCCACGGCTCGGTGAATAAGAGACCGTACCAAATGAACCCAACGAAAAACATCGCGACGGCCGCGAGCAATATGCCGAGCGGGTGTACCCCTGCAATTTTTGGCATTTTTCCCTCCCTAAAACAGTTTCCTTTACTTTATCTCGCGATTAGACAGGCCGGGCGTCTCTGGCTGACTCTATCTAACGCTAGGGAAAGACTAAAGGAACGAACTTCGTGAGTAAACGCCGCATCCTGATCACCTCCGCCTTGCCATACATCAATGGAATCAAGCATTTGGGGAATTTAGCAGGCTCTATGCTGCCGGCGGACGTGTATGCGCGCTTCCAGAGGTTGCAGGGCCATGACGTGCTCTATATTTGCGCCACAGATGAACATGGCACGCCCGCCGAGCTCGCGGCTCAAGCGGCTGAGATGAGCGTCCAGGCTTATTGCGACGAGCAACACGAAATTCAGCGTGCCGCCGGTCAGGGGTTCAGTCTCTCTTATGACTGGTTTGGTCGCTCCTCCAGCGATGAAAACAAAGCGCTGACACAACATTTTGCTCACGTCCTGGAAGAAAAGGGTCTGATCGAAGAGCGTGTCTCAAAGCAGGTTTACAGCGTCGATGACGGCCGCTTCCTGCCCGACCGCTATGTTGAGGGCACCTGCCCGCATTGCGACTATGAAAAAGCCCGCGGCGATCAGTGTGACAATTGCGGTCGCCTCCTCGATCCTGTGGATCTCAAAAATCCATATTCAGCCGTTTCCGGCGGCACCAATATCGAAATCCGAGACACAGCCCATCTCTTTCTGCTTCAGTCGAAAATGCAGGACACGATCCGCGAATGGGTCGAAGCCTCAAAAGACTGGCCACAATTGGCGCGCTCCATCGCCCTGAAATGGTTGGATGAAGGCCTGCGCGATCGTGCCATCACGCGCGATCTAAAATGGGGCGTGCCCGTGCTCGGCGCGGATGGAAAACCGCGCCCCGGTTTCGAAGACAAAGTCTTTTATGTCTGGTTCGACGCGCCCGTGGAATACATCGCGGCGACGGAAGAATGGTCAAAAGCCTCGGGCGGAGATTGGCAAAGCTGGTGGCGCACTGATCAGGGCGCGGAAGATGTCGAATATGTCCAGTTCATGGGCAAAGACAATGTCGCTTTTCACACCGTTTCTTTCCCGGTCACGATCTTTGGCTCAGACGAGCCCTGGAAGGCGGTCGACAAGCTGAAAGCCTTCAATTGGGTGACTTGGTATGGCGGCAAGTTTTCGACCAGCCAGAAGCGCGGCGTGTTCATGGACCAAGCGCTTGAGCTTCTACCCGCCGATTATTGGCGCTGGTATTTGATGGCAAACGCCCCTGAAGGGTCAGATGCGGCCTTCACTTGGGAAGGCTTCCAAGCGGCGGTCAACTCAGATTTGGCCAATGTGCTCGGCAATTTTGTCAATCGGATTACCAAATACACCGTCAGCAAGTTTGACGGTGCAGTCCCCTCTGCTGGAACGCCAGGCGAGGATGAGGCCTGGATGGCGGGTGAGTTGCAAGCCGGCCTGCGGCGGATCACAGAGCACTATGAAGCCATGGAGTTCCGCAAGGCCGCGAATGAGACAAGAGCGCTTTGGGCCGCTGGCAATGAATACCTGACCCGCGCCGAACCTTGGGTGAAATACAAGTCAGACGTTGATGCAGCGGCCGTCGGGGTCCGGACCGGACTTAACCTGGTGGCGATTTTTGCCATCATCGCGCAGCCTCTGATCCCGAACACCGCGAAGACCATTCTCGATACGCTGGGCATCCCAGACGAGAACCGAAAGTGGCCTTCCCCAGATGACGGCGAATTGTTGAATGCTTTGCCCCATGGTATGCCGATCACCGCACCGCCGGTGCTGTTCCAGAAGATTGAAGACGCCATGGTAGACGACTGGACAACGCGATTTGGCGGTGAAGAAAGCGCCTAAAAGAAAGCTCTCACATGCCCCTTCAAAACCGCGTAGATCCATTTGGCCTGATCCACGCGGTTCCTGATCGCGGCACGCTGATGGGCAATCGCGGCGGCTGTTTTCATACCGAAGACAAAACTCTCAATCGCACGCACTGGAAAACCCGGCAGTGGATTGCTTGCGTCCTGGAGTTCAAAGGTCGCCAGCGCGTGCCGATGAGCGATAGCACTTATACTGAGCTGTTCTTTCTTGATGAAGCGACCGCTCTCGCGGCCGGCCATCGCCCTTGCTATGAGTGCCGATATGCCGCCGCCAAGCGGTTTCGAGAGGCTTTGATCCAATCAGGCGTGTTCCGATATCGTCCGAAAGCCAGCGACATTAGCGATGCAATCGCCGGGGAGATCCAATCGGTCCTGAAAGGCAAGTCTGAGCGCGAACCCGTCAAACCCGAAGATTTACCCGATGGTGCTATGTTCACGACTGGATCTGCGGCTTTTTTGAAATGGCACGGGCATGCCTATCGGTGGAGTTTTGCCGGATATGGGCCAGCTCAGCCCTTACCGCGCCAGGCGATGCGCCTGACGCCGCACATTACCTGCCAAGCGCTCGCGCATGGATACGTTCCGGAAACGCATTCTAGTTGGCAGTCGGACTAATCGACCGGCCGGGTCACGATCAGCTCATTGATCCGGTTCGCCTTTTCTTTGGCGAACAGCACATTGTGCAAATACCAGACCTCGCCATCAGCAAGTGTGATCTCAATATCTCCGGTCACAACAACACCCAGAATGCGATGCCGGAGAAAATCATCCTTCAGATATCGGCAGCGCGCATTAGCTCCGCTTTCGGCACGATCACCGCTGCCCCAGAACACGCGCTCTCTCACCTGCCCGGGGGCGATTTCGTAGAATTTCACTTTATCAAAGCCAAAGATCATAACCGCCCACATGACAAAGACACTGATCCCGACAAACCAGTAAAAGGCCGGGCTCATCCGGATATCGAGCCCGCCAATAAAGGCTGCGATCGGACCCGAGAGGTTGGCCGTCGCCAACAGGATCCCACCAATCAGAAGGATTAGGCCAAGGATCACTGAATTTGCCCCGCGGAGCTTCACTGTGGTGGAAAAAATCACGAATACCAAAACGAAAACAAAGGTCTGCCCCTGAACGCGGGCGGCCGCTTCCGTCCCCTCTCCGGACACGAACAGAGATACAAAGCCAAATATCAGCCCCAAGGCCCAGATCGGCCACCAGTAAAGAATGGGCGAATGCGTGTAGACCTTAATCTCTGAGAGTTGGTTGAATGCGTCGCTGGTTGTGATCGACGGCTGCGGCTCAGCGGGCGTGGCCGCAGGTTGTGGCGCAGGGGCAGCAGGGGTTTCCGACATGAACAGGCTCCGTTTTCGGAGATCAGCTTAGCAAGCCAACCCGTTCAGCGAAATCCGTTTTTTTTTTCAGAGCACCGACTAAGCGGTTTCGTCGCTCTCTTCGCCAGCGATATTGCGGCGAATTTGCTCACGTTGCAGCGCTAAGAGCGCCATACCACGCACAAGTGTACCGCGGGTTTCGCCTTTTCGAAAACTCAGCCGCTTATTGAGCGCGATTGTCCCGTCACAAATATCGGCATTTGCGGCTTTCCCGCGCTTTTCCTGCGCCAGACGCTCCACCAATTTCGCGACCTTTGGTTCCAATGTGGCAACGTTGAGGGTCCAATTCAGAACTTCTTTTTCGGAAGCTGCTCGTCGATTTTCAGCTGTCTGCGGTGCATCGAAAAGCTGGATCAGCAAATCGGTCTCGGCCATTAACAGCTCGTGCGGGAAGTCTTTGACCACCTCTAAAGGTTTTCCTTCAACATGGCGCGCGCAATCGGCAGGGCTTTCCTTCTGGAGATACTCTAACCGGCTCGTCTCCACGCGAATAATGTCGCGAGCATCTTCGTCACTTGCCCCTCGCGATAGGCGCTGCGCCTCTAATAAAAGCTCATCGCGAAGCTCGATCCCGGCGATGAAGCTTGAATCTTTGGCAGAGTAACCCTGGCCATACGCGGTAATCGCGACATCGCGATACTTCAAGTACAGCTCTGGTCGGTGCTCCGCGAGCAAAACGAACATCTTGCCATAGCGATCCTCTGCCTCAACCAGGCTCTCCACCTCGGCATTGAACACTGCCATATCGACCGGCGCACTTCCGCAGGCAGACAGGCCCATCATTCCGAGAGCAATGAAAGCAGCTTTAAAACGATGGTGCATGGCCGAACAGTCCCTTTTGAACGCTGGATCGGGTCGTCGCTCGCGCCCCGTATTCCCTCGGGCCTCTATGACAGAGTTACCTTAATATGCGGATAAGTACGCACTGACGATTCGATCGAATTTGCTAATAGTCAGGCGAGCGCGAGCAGAATATGTAAGAGCGATGCGCAATGGAGGATTCACTATGAAACTTGTCTTCATCTATGGCCCGCCTGCTGCTGGAAAGCTGACGATTGCGCGCAAGGTCTCTGAGCAAACCGGACTGTCATTGTTTCACAACCATCTCATCGTGGACGCGGTTGGCGCCGTCTTCCCATTTGGCAGCGAGCAATTCCGGCGCCTACGCGAAAAGTTCTGGTTCGAAACCTTTGAGGCGGCGTTGCAAGATGGGCGATCTCTCATTTTCACCTTCCTACCAGAGCAATCTGTAAGTTCCGATTTTGCATATCGCGTGCTGAAACTGGTCGCTGACCAAGGCGGAGAGATCGTGTTTGTAAAGCTGGACCTGTCCCGAGAAGGCCAACTCGATCGCTTGGCGAACGCGGATCGCGGAAAGTTTGGCAAACTTCGGGATACCGATCTTCTGGAGGTGAATTTCGACCAGATGGAAGCCAGCATTCAAGCAATGCCCGAACCGGATCTGGTGCTCAATACCGGAAAGCTTTCCGCAGACGCGGCCGCGCGCCAGATTGTCGACCTGATCAAGCCTGCCTCTTGAGAGGCTCCCGCCACGACACCCCTAGCGCCTTCGGTTTTCGCCACTAGGTCTAGGGATTAACGTAGACTCAGGGAGCGCAATATGGACGTCAGCACCGCAATCAAGCAACGGATTTCAACCCGCGCTTTTCTTGATACACCGCTGCCTGAAGCAGACGTTCGGCAATGGCTGACTGATGCGCAGCGCTCGCCCTCCGGGGGAAACCTCCAGCCTTGGCGAGTAATTGCGCTGGCTGGCGATGCTAAACAAGCCGTTGTGGATCTCGCCGCTGCAAAGTTGGCTGAGAATCCGCGCGGCGAACCCACCGATTATCCGATCTATCCAGAATACATTAGCGACGCCCAGAATGCCCGCCGCCGCGCGGTCGGGGAAGAAATGTACGGAAAGATTGGGATCCCCCGAGAAGACAAAATGGGCCGCATGATGTGGTTCGCGCGGAACTATCAATTCTTCAACGCCCCTCTCGCCCTGTTCATCGTCATGGATGAGCGGGTCGGCCATGGTCAGTGGGGTCATACAGGCATGTTCATGCAAACGCTTTGCCTGCTGGCCGAAGAACGCGGCTGGGGCACCTGTATGCAAGAATGCTGGGGCATTCTCCGCCCCAGCCTGAAGACCCACCTTGGCCTTGGCGAACATGAAATGGTCTGGTGCGGAATCGCGGTGGGGATCCCTGATAAGAACGATCCGGTGAATGAGCTCTATACAGATCGCGCGGCTCTTGAAGAATTTGCGGAGCTCCGCGGCTTCTAAGCGCCTCGCTTAGACCCAATTTATGCCCACTTGCCGGACGATGTTGTGGACATGAAAGCCACGCGTCGCACTTATCTTGCAAGTCTTTTTGCCCTCCCCTTCACGCCCGGTCTATTCGACCATGCTGATGCAAGAGGCGCACGGCTTATCGTTCATGCACGCACCCAAATTGGAGTTACAACGCTCTATGACGGGGCCTATGTCGGGCTGGACTATCCGGGCGGTGATGTCCCCCGCGATCGCGGCGTTTGCATCGATGTCATCATTCGCGCGTATCGCGATGCCTTCGCATTCGATTTCCAAAAACACATTCACGAAGACATGGCAGCGAACTTCCCAGCCTATCCTAACCGGTGGGGTCTGACGCGGACAGACCGCAATATTGACCATCGCCGCGTGCCAAATGTCGAAACTTGGCTCGAACGGCATGGACACGAATTACCGACGCGAGACTGGCAGCCGGGCGATCTGATCACCTGCCGCGTTGGCGGCACGCTTCCCCATATCGGAATTCTGTCGAGCCGAAAGGACCGCCATGGCCGCTGGAAAGCCATCCACAATATCGGCCTCGGCACATTAGAAGACAGCCGGATCTGGGCTTATGGGGATCAAAGACGTTTTCGTTTCCTGCCTAGCTGAGCATCATGCGCAGGCGCAGCAAGTGTTCGTCCCAGCCCTTGTCGTGCCCGGTCATTTCGCCAAACTCCGTAATGCCAGTATGGGTCATGGTGAGCTGCGTGCCACCCCCCACTTCCACAAGCTCCCAGGTGACGGTTGTGATCACGCCCTTTAGCCATTGATGCGTGAAGGTATGGACAAGTTTGTGTGGTGGATCGATTTCGATCACGTCGCCCCACATAAGTTTGCGGTCCTCTTTTTCGAGGTCATAGCTGAGATACTGAAACGAAGCGCCAGCTTCGAGATCGCGATCGGTTTCATGAAACCATCGGGCCAGAAGGTCCTTTTCCGTAAGATGGCGCCAAACGATCTCGCGCTTCGCCTTTAGGTAAATTGTCTTAATCATCACCGCATCACTCATCATCTGCCTCCACAGCGCGTTTTAAATTATCAAGTTTTTCATCCCAGAACTGGCTGAAGAAGCTGATCCATTCGGCGACCGACCGAAGGGCTTCCGGTTGCAGCGTATGCAATCGCTCGCGGCCTTGCGTCCGAACCTTAACGAGCCCGCCCTGCTCCAGGATTTTCAAATGCTTGGTCACCGCTGGCCGCGTCATCTCGTAATTTGACGCGATATCGCCAAGCGAATGTTCGCCATTGGCCAGCATCGCCATTATGCTGCGCCTTGTCGGATCTGCGATGGCTCGGAAAACCAATTGTTCTGGCATAATATGAAACCTTTCGGTTTCTTTTATAAGAAACCTTTTGGTTTCATGTCAAGTCGGGATTCCGAGTCTGGTCTATCTCGCAAAGCACGCTAAACAGGCGACATGAAAATCGCGACCTGGAATGTAAACTCAGTGAAAGCCCGCCTTCCGACTGTGTTGGAGGTGCTCAAAGCCATCGATTGTGACGTGGTTTGTCTGCAGGAAATCAAATGCGAGACGGACGCGTTTCCGTATCTGGAGATTGAAGAGCTCGGCTACAATGTGGAAGCGCACGGACAGAAGAGCTATAATGGGGTTGCCCTGCTCTCCCGGTATCCGATCGAGGATGTCGTTAAAGGACTGCCCGGCAATGAAGATGACGAACAGGCACGCTATATCGAAGCCCTAATCCTGTCAGACTCGCCGGTTCGCGTTGGCGGTTTGTACCTGCCCAATGGCAATCCCGCGCCCGGTCCAAAATATGACTATAAGCTTGGCTGGATGGAGCATCTGAAACATCACGCTGCGGATCTGATGCGCACCGAAGAGGCACTGGTCCTGTGCGGCGATTACAACATTATTCCACGCGCGGAAGATTGCTGGGACGAGACCGTCTGGTCGGATGATGCTCTGGCGCTGCCAGCGAGCCGCGCAGCGTTTCGCCGTCTAAAACATCTCGGTCTGACAGAAGCCTTCGAGGCCGCCGACAACCGCGCGCACCAATACACATTCTTCGATTATCAGGGCGGGGCCTGGCAGAAGGATCATGGCATCCGGATTGATCATCACTTGCTCAGCCCGCAAGCCGCCGATCGCCTTGAAAGCGTCGAGATTTACCGAAAAGCCCGCGGTATGGAAAAACCATCTGACCACGTCCCAGTGATCATCGAATTGCGCGACTAGCTTTGGTCCTTGGCGCAGGCCTCATTATAAGTTGCCACGTCCTCATTGAGCGCGATCACCATGCTCTGGAGCGACAGTTCCTTTTGAAGCAATTCTGCCTTTAGACCCTCATAGACGGCTTTGGCTTGATCCGCTGTCTCTGCATGGCCAGCGCTGGCAAGCCTGTGAACTTCAACATCCTCCCAAGCGTCACCCGCCGCTTCGACTTCATCGACCAGTTCTAGACGCGCGTCTGCCAGCGCCTGGGCTTCAACCTGGCGCTCTTGCAACTGGGTGGCTTTTTGCGAACAGGATTGTGCGGTCGCCATCGGCGCCGCGAGGAGGATAATTGCGCCAAGCGCGCTCAGTGAGGAAATCATTGGTTTCATGACATTTTCTCTAGACGGGAAGACCTGAAGCTTTCCTGAATATAGACGCCCACATCTCGACCAAAGTGTGACGATTCCCGGCCCAATTCAGTCCTCCGCGCCGCGCCGGTCAGATTTGGCGATTTTTTCCGGGTCTGCAAAACAATCGATTACATTGAAAATCGCCGCGAAATCATCGAGCAGTTCGCGGACTCGCTCCGGATTATCGAGCGGCGTGAACATGGACCCAGGCTCAAACAAGTCGCCGCCTTCCAGCGCGATCAGCAATTCATTGTTCTGAAAGGCACAACGCAGTCGTCCGCCCCGAAACACCTTTTCAAGCTCAATCAGGCGCTGCATCAAATCCGGGGTCAGCAAGAACCGCGCTTCGACCTGGTCGGTGCTGTAAACCTCAAATGCATCCTCAAACACGTTCGACTCCAACTGAACGCGTTCCATGCCGCGCCGTCGGTTGAAGCGATTGAAAAAACCGGCATCCCGCAAAACGGTCGTGCGCCCGAGAAACTTTTTGTGAAAACGGAAGCGC
This sequence comes from Pseudomonadota bacterium, assembly GCA_036339715.1. Taxonomy (GTDB): domain Bacteria; phylum Pseudomonadota; class Alphaproteobacteria; order Caulobacterales; family Hyphomonadaceae; genus Henriciella. Next base: position 12,651 of record JAYZAM010000111.1, read on the forward strand.
AGACACTGACCATCAAAGACCGTCACCCAGCGCGTGCGTGTGCGTCCCTTCGAGTCAGTCGAACGACGGCGCTCTTCCAGCTTGGCTTCGAAAAACTCAAAATCGACGCCATTTCGCTCGCCGGTGAGCCTGTCTTCAAATGACGAGCGATCCCAGTCAGGCACAAGGCCAGCACCACGCAAATCGACAATGCTCTCCTGCACGCCAGGATCGGGATCGAAGTTCATGCCGAACCGCGACGTGACGGGATCTACAATCATCTGCTTCGCGCGTTTGCCAATCTGGTTGAGCGGGTTGCGCCCCGCCCCATGTACGGCGAACCCGATAATCCCCGCGACAATAGCAAGCTGGGGCACGCGAAAGAAGAAAAAGCCGAATACGACACCCAATAAGGCCACCAGCCCGCCGACCCAGGACCAACGGATCGAGTTCTTCGCCGCGACCTGGCGGACTTCCTCTTGCGCGCGCAAAGCCGGGCGCAGCTCGTCCTGATAAATCCGCGGGAAATCCTCAAAATCCTGTGGCAACCCGCGCATGGCGAGCAGGATTAGCGGATCTATCTCTGGTTCGCGATCATTAGACTCGTCAGATGTCGGCGTAGACATGGCGTTCTCCGGCAAACCCTTCATGGGTTACCGCGCCAAGATGGGCAGGTCCGACCAATTTCGCAAATTTTGCGAGCGTACCATTACCATAAGCGGTGACACGCGGCTTCCATTTGCGCTTGCGATCTTCAAGTTCGGCTGGGGTCAAGCGAACGTCGATTGTGCCGTTCTCGGCATCGATGATGATCATGTCGCCATCTTCGAGCAGGCCAATCGGACCGCCTTCCTGGGCCTCAGGACCGACATGCCCAATGCAGAAACCGCGGGTCGCACCAGAGAAGCGTCCATCCGTGATCAGGGCCACTTTATCGCCCATGCCCTGACCATATAGCGCGGCTGTGGTGGACAGCATTTCGCGCATTCCAGGGCCGCCCTTTGGCCCCTCATAGCGAATGACGAGGACATCGCCCTCTTTATAATCACGGTTTTCGACAGCTTTGAAACAAGCATCCTCGCCATCGAAAACGCGCGCCGGGCCGGTAAATTTCAGGTTTTCCATACCAGCGACTTTTACAATCGCTCCATCCGGGGCGAGAGAGCCCCATAGACCGACCACACCGCCATTCTCAGTGATCGGTTCCCCCGCTGGATAAATCACTTTCTGGGTTTCATCAAAGCTCAGGTCTTCAAGATAATCGCCCCAGCTTTTGCCCGTTACGGTCAGGCAATCAGGATTGATCACCTTCTCGTCCATCAGCGTTTTCATCAGCATTGGCACGCCCCCGGCCTCGCCGAAATCCTTCGCGACATAGTTTCCGCCGGGCTTCAGGTCAGCAATATAAGGCGTGCGCTGGAACACTTCCGCGACGTGGCGAAGCGTGAACTCCACACCGCATTCATGCGCCATCGCCGGCAGGTGCAGCGCGGCATTGGTTGATCCACCCGTCGCAGCTACGACAATCGCTGCGTTCTCGAACGCTTCGCGCGTACAGATCTCGCGTGGGCGCAATTGCTTTGCGACGAGATCCATCACAACGCGACCGGATTCCCGGGCATAGCCATCGCGGTCCGTCCAAGGGGCTGGCATGGCAGATGAGAGCGGCAGCGCCAGCCCAATCGCTTCGCTGACACAGGCCATCGTGTTGGCCGTAAACTGACCACCGCAAGCGCCATCGCCCGGACAGGCAACTTTCTCGAGCGCCCGCAACTTATCATCGCTCATATCGTTAGAGCCTGCCGCATGCGCACCAACCGCTTCAAACACGTCGAGAACCGTCACATCACGCCCCTCGAAGCTGCCCGGCATAATCGAGCCGCCATAAAGGAACACAGAAGGCACGTTGAGGCGCAACATTGCCATCATCATTCCGGGAAGAGATTTGTCGCACCCTGCAACCCCCACGAGCGCATCATACGAATGCCCGCGCATGGTTAGCTCGACAGTATCGGCAATCCAGTCACGACTTACGAGAGACGATCGCATGCCTTCATGCCCCATCGCAATCCCGTCCGTCACGGTAATCGTGCAAAACTCGCGGGGCGTGCCGTCAGCCGCTTTCACGCCTTCCGAAACGGCATGAGCCTGACGCATCAGCGCTGTATTACAAGGGGCGGCTTCGTTCCAGCAGCTCGCCACTCCGACAAACGGCTTTTGAATGTCTTTGGTCGAAAGCCCCATCGCATAATAATAGCTGCGGTGCGGGGCGCGGGCTGGACCTTCCGTAACGTGTCGGGAAGGCAGTTTGGATTTATCCCAGGTCTTACTCATATTGGCATTCCTTCTCTGAGCCGAGCCTTAGCCGCTCGGTGCCGCGCTGTCACCCAGCTAAAAGGGCCTATTCTTGCTCGAAAATGGCTGTTTCCATGCCATCTGGGTCAATCATGCCGCGATACATGCCTTTTGAGTTGAAAACATACTCATATTGGCCATTCCCTCCAATGACCACAACGCCGCCATCACCGCCCAGGTCAGCGACCTGATCAAGCGCGCTTTGTGCCGCTTCGCCGATCGTCTCTCCGGCAAGATCAACCCGCGCGCAGATGGTCTTTGCAACGGCGACACGGATGAAAAATTCACCGTGCCCGGTCGCCGATACGGCGCACGCGCCGTTCTGAGCATAAGTCGCGGCGCCAATCAGCGGGGAATCGCCAATCCGGCCAGCCGACTTCGCCGTCATACCGCCAGTCGTTGTCGCGGCGGCCAGATTGCCATTCGCATCTATCGCGACCGCCCCAACCGTTCCGTGCCGGTCAGCATCTGTGCGACTGCGCTCTCGCAGGACACGCTCCAGTGACTGACGACGGCTTTCTGTGTCGAAATAGGTATTATCGACCATTTCGAGCCCAACAGACGCTGCGAAGTCGTCTGCGCCGCTTCCCGCAAACATGACATGTTCCGATTGATCCATGACCGCACGGGCGGCGAGAATGGGATTTTTAACCCGCTTTACCCCGGCAACCGCGCCGGCATCTCTGTCGACGCCGCTCATAATAGAAGCATCAAGCTCATGCTCCGCAGCGGCGGTGAACACAGCGCCGCGCCCGGCATTAAACAGCGGATCATCCTCCATCGGGATCACCGCCGCCTGGACGGCATCTACGGCTGAGCCGCCATTTCTCAAAATATCTGCGCCGGCTTGGAGTGCAGTCTCGAGCGCTGCCGTGTAGGCCGCCTCGCGCTCGGGCGTCATGTTCTCGCGCAGGATCACGCCCGCGCCGCCATGAATGACAAGCCGCCATTCCGGTTGATCAGGGCCAGACACGGGTGTCGCCTCCTGTAAGGTTTCCGCACTTTCTTGTTGACACGCGGCAGTCAGGACAATGGCCAGAGCCAAAACAAAGCGCTTCATTTAAATTCTCCGACGAATATGTGATTTTGACTTCTATCTCGTACAGAGTTTGCCATATCAACGCCAGACAAGAGTTCGAAAGATAGACGCCATGTTTGCTCGCTGGATGACCGCCCTCCTCGCCTTTGGCCTGTTGATCCCCGGGGTCGCCAGTGCCCAGGAAGACCGCGAACGCCGTTTGCATAAAGTCACGATTACGACGCTGCCGCCTGATAAGGGCGAATTGCACATTAATCCGATCATTCGTCGCCCCCAGGATTTCGAAAGGCCCGGCTTCTCAGAGATGGAGCTGACCTTTGTGCCTGTCGCCTTGATCGGTGACGCGCTGGATCCAATGCTTGGAGAAGAAAACCGGGACTATCTGAAACTGATCACACGGCTGCCAGACCGCCCGGAGGGCGAGCCGTTTGAAGATACAGAAAAATCTTACCTAACCCAAAGCGTAATCCTGCCTCGCGGACATTATGTCCTGTCGGAAGTCACCTATCGCCAGACTGGACGGAATAAGGAGATGCCGGATCTCC
>JAYZAM010000112.1:0-5252 GCA_036339715.1 Pseudomonadota bacterium
AACCAGCTGACAGTCACGGCCCCTCGTTTCGCCATAACCGTAGACCCAGCAGAAAGGAACAATCCAGGTCCGGTCATCTTCAATCTCAGAGCCGAGCGGCGCATATCGGGATTGTTTGACGATATAATCATAGGGCGCGACCTGCTTGACGGTCAGAAGCGGCAAGCCGTTTTGCTCGACAAAGCTGCGAAACGCGCGCGTCAGATCTGGTTCGCCGGTTTCCCGTCCGATGATGTCAAAGAAATCCGGACTATCCGCAACGCCGTCTTCATACGCCTCAACATAGCGCCCGAGGGCCGGACGAAACACGTCGGAACCAAAATAGGAGTCGACCATTCCGATGACAGAAAGGCCCTTATTATATGTGATCGCGTCATAAGCGTTACGCACATTTTCGTTCAATGCGATCGGCTCTCGCACCGCACGAGCGCTGGACAAGCTATCGAGCGCCATGGCGCGGATTCCATCTGCCACCGCATCAAGCTCATACCCCTCTCCCGGATACATGACCGATAGGCTGGCGCCTTCGCCCCAGCTGGCGAAAGCTTCCTTCAACCACAGATCATCCCACCAGGGTGGTGTGACCAGATTTCCGAACCACATGTGACCCACTTCATGCGCATGGATGGCCAGAAGGCTACGCCGCGCTGCGGGGCCAATGTCCGGGCTGGCCAGGATCCGGCTCTCTCGATAGGTGATAGCGGCGGCGAGCTCGGTCGCTCCGGATGGCCATTGTGGCGCCGCGACAATATCAAGCTTCTTGTAGGGGTATGGCTGCTGCAGCGCCTCTTCAAAGATCCGCACCAGTTCCGGCGCCGTCTCGAGCGCGAGCGCAAGTTCATCGCCTTTGCCACGGCGCGCAAAGCCGCGCAGCGGGATCGGCTCTGACCGAACCTCGTTCGGCGGTAAGACTCCAGCATCCACAACATCAAAGCTGCCCACAGCCAGTGAAAGCAGATAGGTCGGCAGCGGCCGCGTCGTCTCGAACGTCACCCGCTTCAGACCATCGCCCAGCGACTCCACCGACTTCTCGGGGGCATTACTGATGGCAGAGTCTGTTTCGGGAATTGTCAGAGCGATATCAAAAGGCGCCTTAAAAGCTGGCTGATCAAATCCTGGCATAAAACGGCGGGCCTGAATGCTTTCGGATTTCGCGAGGGCGTAAGCATCCCCCTGCTCCGTGACTTTGAACAAGCCAGACAGGTTGACGTCAAAAGGGGCATTATAATCGATCGCAACCGTGACGGTTCCCGGATCAACGGTTTGACCATAGTCGAGCCAGGCAACTCCGGAGTCGAGAACGGGCTGCCAGAGCCCCTGCACGTTTTCGCCCTCTAGCGTTTTAGATCGCACTTCAGTGATCTCGAGGTCGCGCCCATGCAGATAAAACCCGCTGCTGCGCTCTGTGACGTCGAGCGTGATCGTGACGGTCCCGCCAAAACTGGCCTCGCGCGGATCCAACGTCAGATCGAGGGCGTAGTGTTTCGGATAGGGCGACAATTCCAGGGGCCCGGGCGGCGCCGACGCAATAAGCGTCTCCAGACCATCATCTAGCGCGCTCGTACTATCGACTGCGGCGCTACAGGCACTCAACGCCAAACCCAAAAATGCGATTAAATACGCTCGCATTTTACCCTCCAACTTGTCTCCCATCCCTGCATAGCGCAGATAAAGCGCAATGAAACCCACGCTTTCCATACTTGACCCGTCACCGATTTTTGCCGGACGCCGTGCGGCAGACGCTCTGAATGAGACGCGTCAGCTCGCACAAGCCGCCGATCAGATGAACTTTCGATCCTATTGGGTTCAGGAACATCATAACGCCGCCAGCTTTGCCGGCACCGCGCCTGAGCTTCTTATGGCGGACCTCGCGGCGCGCACCAAGCGGATCACGCTGGGATCTGGCGGCATCATGCTGCCCAATTATTCGCCTCTTAAAGTCGCTGAATGGGGGCAAACCCTGTCACAGCTCTATCCAGGCCGGATTGAAATCGGACTAGGACGTGCAACCGGCGCCGATCCCCGGACATCTGCTGCGCTGCTCGGGCCCGGCGGCCAGAACTTTCCAACCATGCTTCGCATGCTGATGGACTGGCTACTTGATGCTTGTGGAGAGGTCCCCTTTCCGGTTGATCACCGCGCGCGCGGGATTGCCGCCAATCCAGGCGGCGCCCGCCCGGATCTCTGGATGCTGTGTTCATCGCCCAGCTCGGCCGCATTTGCAGGACAAATGGGGCTAAAGTTGGCATTTGCAGACTTCCTCAATCCCGGCGGCTCGATAGTTGCGCTTGATGCTTATCACGCCGCATTCGAACCCTCTCCTTTCTGCGCTGAGCCATATGCCGGAATTGGACTGGTTGTCCTCGCAGCAGACACAGACGCTGAAGCTGAACGGCTCGCAGCGCCGATCAAAGCATGGGCGCTGAGACGGGGAACCGGGGAATTTTCGCCCTATCTCAGCACCTCTGATGCGCTGGACTATCTCTCAAGCGCCCCGGTAGAGCCACCCCAGCGCGGGCTTGTTGGAAGCGGTTTGAGTGTCGCCCAACAGCTCACGGAAACCGCCAAGGAAACCAAAGCCCGGGAAATATTCGTGCTCTCGATTACCGATCACGTGGAGACACGGATTAACAGTTACCGCCTTATTGAGGCAGCGATGGCCGAATTTAACGCAGAGTCGGTATAACGGAGAGCAAAGGTGCAAGCGCATCCGCGCCCAGCTGTTTGGCGCGGTCCGGCGACCAGCCAACGGCTGTATCCGGATGGTTTGCGTCATCTTTGAACGGCATTTCCAAGGTCATGGCGAGGCAATCGAAGCGCTCCGCGAGGGCATTACTACAAATGGTGAGATTGGCTTTTCCCGGCGCATTCGTGGGGTACCCGTACCGGGTCTGAAAGGCGCCGTTTGAAGATTTCACATAGCTTGCCTTAAACCCTTCAAGCAATACGGACAGACGCTCGCTCCAGCTCGGAATACCTTCCGTTCCGGCGATAAAATTATATGGCAACGCCTCGTCGCCATGAACATCGAGCGCGAGATCGCAACCGGTTTCGATCATCTTGTTCAAGACGAGATAGACTTCCGGACTTTTCTCAAGGGTTGGCTCCTGCCATTCACGGTTGAGATTCACGCCAACGGCATTGGTGCGCAAATGCCCGCGCGCGCTGCCATCGGGATTCATGTTCGGAACGAGATGGATAACCGCCTGTTCCAAAACGTGTTTTGCGTCCGCTGAAATCGGGTCGAGCAGACGCTCCAGAAAGCCTTCGACCCACCATTCCGCCATGGTCTCTCCGGGATGCTGCCGCGCGGTGATCCAGAGTGTCCGTTTTTCCGGCCCCGGTGAGCCGATCGTCAGCATGTCGAGATCCCGGCCATCCAGGGTTTGCCCCAGCACCGTCAGCTGAACCCGCTCGTCGCGCAGCGCATCAGCGACAAGTTGCTGGTGGCGTTCAGAAGAGTATGGGGCAAAATAGGCCACATAGAGCGCACCGAGATCGAGCGTGGCATCAATGGTCAGGGTGTTGCCGTCATATTGGGTCGACACTCTGTTCCAATTCTGCAGATCTGACGAGGCGACCGCGCTATAATTTTCCCAACCCTTCGGATAGGCCGCGCCGCCGGCATTTTCAATTTTCAGACGAACACTCTGTCCCGGTTCGCCTGTCACGCGAAAATGAAACCACATATAAAAGTCAGACTGATGATCTTTGGCGATCTCGAGCCTGATATTTTCGGGATCGCTGGCATCTTTGACGATGATGTTGCCGCTGTCGAACGCAGCAGAAATTCCGACACTCATGCAGACTCCGTTTGTTTGAGGTCCGCGTGGTAGGCCTTCGCCATTCGCGAGTCGAGGCCCTGCATCTTGAGAAACGCACTCAAAACGCCGAGTTTTCGGTTCGGCTCCAACCCGTCCGCAATCCGGTGCAGCTGATGATAATACCAGCCCTGCATGCCGAAGCCGTTCAACGCTTTGAAGATACCGATCGAGGAATTCGGGCCGAAAACCCCTGGGCCAATCCGCAGCGATTTCTCCCATTGCTCCAGCTCATTGATCTCACCGGAAACCAATTGCCCCGGCGCGTCGACATCGACACAGAGTGGGCGGCCAAGCCCGATCAGATCCGCTTCGCCTGCTTCCAGCGCAGCATTCATGCCCGCCGCAGTCCGAAATCCGCCTGTGACCATGAGCGGCATATCTGCCATCGCTTGCACATCTTTCGCATAATCGAGGAAATAAGCTTCACGCCGCTTCGTGCTTTCGCGCTTCGCATCTTCATGCGCAGGTTTCAAACCGTCCATGTCCATCATTTTGGGCTGCTCATAATTGCCACCTGAGATTTCCACGAAATCGAGCCCAATAGGGTTGAGCATCCCGACCACAGCCTTTGACTCTTCCTGCGTGAAGCCGCCTTTCTGGAAATCGGTGGAATTGAGCTTCACCGACACGCCAAACCCGGGCCCGGCTTCGGCTTTAGCGGCTTTGATCACTTCCAACAGCATCCGCGCCCGATTTTCGAGCGATCCGCCCCATTCATCCTCGCGCTGATTGGTTAGCGGTGAGAGAAACTGGCTCATTAGATAGCCATGCGCCGAATGGATCTGAACGCCATCAAACCCTGCCGCCCGCGCAGCTTTCGTGGCGATCGCATATTTTTCAATCAGTCGCTTGATATCATCTGACGTCATTGCGCGCGGCGTGCCGAACTGGCCGCCGGGCAAATCCACGGCGACAGCGCTCGGGGCATCGGGCTGAGGATTGACGAGTTTCTGGGTCTGACGCCCCGCATGGCTGAGTTGCATCACGACTTTGCCGCCGCCCGCTTTGCAGGCTTCGGCCCATTTTCCGAGCATAACCGCATGCGCATTCGATGGGGCCCCATCAATCACCACATTGCCCGGTGCCTCCAGATTTCTCCGATCGACAAGGACATTCCCTGTAATCTGCAACCCGATGCCGCCATCGCCCCAGGCCTTGTAAAGTCGCAGGTGCCGATCCGTGACTTCGTTCGCAGGATTCGCCAGCCGCTCCGTCATTGCCGCTTTTACGAGCCGATTGGGCAATTCTACACCAGACGGGAGGGTTAATGGCGTGTTAATCTTAATCGTCATGATGGAAGTCCTTGGAATCAGTGGGCGAATGGGCTTACGGGGAGAAAACCATTATGGGCGCTGCAAAGCAATCAAACCTGTTCGACGATATGAAAACTGATCCTTCTGGCTATAGCGCGAAAGATATCGAGGTCCT
>JAYZAM010000113.1:0-6582 GCA_036339715.1 Pseudomonadota bacterium
CCGTCTTCGATATACTTCTTGGCATTGTCCCAGGCCCCGCCACCGGAAGTCATGGAGATCGCCACGAATAGGCCGGTCACGATAACGCCGAGGAGCATCGCACCAACGGCTGCCAGCGCCGCAGCTGGACCCGCAATCCACCAGATCAGCAGGAACAAAACGATCGGTGAGAGAACCGGCAGCAATGATGGAACAATCATTTCCTTGATCGCAGCGGACGTCAGGATGTCCACCGCCTTGCCATAGTTTGGCTTAGAGGTGCCTTCCATAATGCCCGGATCGTTTTTGAACTGGCTGCGAACTTCTTCGACAACAGCCTGAGCTGCGCGACCTACGGCCATCATCGACATGCCGCCGAAGAGGAAGGGTAACAAGCCGCCAAAGAGCAGTCCGACCACAACATATGGGTTGGCGATCGAGAAGTTCACGACGCCGATTCCGTCAAAGAAGCTGCCCTCTGCGGCGTTGGCCGCGAAGTATTTCAGATCTTCATTGTAGGCGGCGAACAGAACCAGCGCACCGAGGCCCGCAGATCCGATCGCGTAACCCTTGGTCACGGCTTTAGTCGTGTTGCCGACCGCGTCGAGCGCGTCTGTGGTGTCGCGAACGCTGCTTGGAAGTTCCGCCATTTCGGCAATACCACCTGCATTATCGGTCACTGGACCAAACGCGTCGAGCGCAACAATCATACCTGCAAGCGCCAGCATGGTCGTCGTCGCGATCGCAATCCCGAACAATCCGGCGAGGTTAAAGGTCAGGATGATGCCTGCAATGATTGTAATCGCTGGCAGCGCTGTGGATTCAAGCGAAACCGCCAGGCCCTGGATCACGTTTGTACCGTGACCTGAGGCAGACGCTTCAGCCACAGATTTCACCGGACGATAGTCGACGCCCGTGTAGTATTCTGTGATCACAACGATGAGCGCCGTCACAACCAGACCCGCCACGCCGCAGAGGAACAGATCCATACCTGTGACAACCGCAGCTGTCGTGCCGTCCGCACCGGTCAGACCGAGTGCAGCACCAGCTCCTACAAGCTCACCAAAGCCGTTCGGCAGGGCGTATTCAACCGCAATCGCGAGGCCGCCCAAAGTCAGGACACCCGTCGCGATAAGGCCCTTATAGAGCGCTCCCATAATGTTTGTGGAGCCCTTGCCGAGCTTGACGAAGAAGGTGCCGATCACTGAAGCGATGATACACACAGCACAGATCGCCAGTGGGAAGAGCAGAATACTGCCGAGATAATCGGTTCCGGCGAAGTAGATCGCACTCAAAACCATGGTTGCAACAATCGTCACAGCATAGGTTTCGAACAAGTCAGCCGCCATACCAGCACAGTCACCGACATTGTCGCCAACGTTATCCGCGATGGTCGCGGCGTTGCGTGGGTCATCTTCCGGAATACCAGCTTCAACCTTACCGACCATGTCGCCGCCAACGTCTGCGCCTTTGGTGAAGATACCCCCACCGAGACGGGCGAAGATTGAAATCAGCGAAGCGCCAAAGCCGAGGGCGACGAGGCCGTCGACCACTTTGCGGCTGCCTTCGTCATAGCCAAGCACGCCGACCAACAAGCCGAAGTAAGCCACGACACCGAGCAGCGCGAGGCCAACAACGAGCAGTCCGGTCACAGCGCCAGACTTAAACGCCATGGACAAGCCGTCCTGCAGCGAAACGCTCGCCGCCTGGGTAGTACGCACATTGGCTTGAACGGAGACTTTCATGCCGATGAAACCGGCTGCCCCAGACAGAACGGCACCAATTACGAAGCCGAGTGCGGCCTGCCATCCCAGCAGAGCGAAAACAACAACCGTGACGACGGCGCCAACCATCGCGATTGTGCGATACTGACGGCTCAGATAGGCATTCGCACCTTCCTGAATCGCTGACGCAATCTCTTTCATGCGGTCATTACCCGCATCCGCTTTCATAATCGATTGGCTCTGCAGCCAACCAAAGCCAATCGCGAGCACAGCCGCGACCAAGGCTATCCAAAACCAGAGGGTCATTATGCCCTTCCTCCCTTATATCAGTGGGGCACTCCATTGCCCCATATTGTTATTTGTGAAGCCATGACTGCAACAGCCATAGCGTATTCGCAAGGCCAATCACGCTTGGCGCGAGTCGAATCCCTAGCATTAATGCTAATGCTCAAACCCAAGGGTTGAGGGAGTGTTAACATCGCTCTCGCAATAGGCGAGTTGCAGACCCTTTGATTCGGTCAAAACGCCGATTTTTGTGAAGCCAGGAAGTGGCGCATCTGAATCGGCCACCATGAGAATTTGATAGTCATCTCCAGACGTGCATTGCTCGATGATCTGATCAAGGTCGTCGGTTGGACGCGCAAGCGGCACATGCTCAAGATCGAGTCTCACTCCGCACCCCGACGCTTCTGCCAACCTGAGAGCATCTAGGAACAATCCGTCGGATATATCCATACTGGCGCTTGCGACCTCAGCCACCTGTTTGGCCAGAATGGCGCTGCTAATATCCGGTATACGATAGCGCTCAGCTGCAGCAGAAGCGCGCCCAGCGCGCGCTGCGGTCAATCCAATACCGCCCCATCCAATCTCTCCAGAGACGTATACGGCCTGCCCCGCCCGCCCTTCGGAGCGCCGTACAGGGCGGTCGCCGAGACAGCGACCTGTCAGCGTTAAGGTCAGGGTCAGGGGCCCGTCTGTGCCAACCAAATCGCCGCCGATCAGTGCCATTTTTAAGGTGTCCAGATCGCGCGAAATACCTGCCATCAGTTTTGCGAACTGCGCTTCCGATCGCTGTTTTGGCCAGGCGACGGACAAAAGTGCCTCTCCCGGCAGCGCGCCTTTTGCAAAAATATCTGATACGTTCACGCGGATGAGCTTTTGTCCGACCGTATCGATCGGGTCAGTGGGCAGAAAATGCCTCCCCTCGACCAAAGTGTCCATCGTGACAATGGTCGGGCCGGACACCGCCAAAAGCGCGACATCATCGGTAAGACCGACCGCGCCTTCCGCGTCGACCATTGGAACAATATAGGTTTTGATCCAGCCGGACTCGTTCATCTCGTCTCCTGTAAGGAGCTAGACCTTAAGCCTCTTCTGGTCGCAAGTCCTTAGAGACATTGTCTAAGACAGCGTTGACGAAATTCGCCTCCGTCTTGTCGAAAAAATCATGCGCCAGAGAGACATATTCGTCGAGCAGGATCCGGCGCGAAAGCTCCTGATGCGCGACTAGTTCAGCCACAGCGGCACGCAAGATCGAGCGTGTGGTCGAGTCTAGTCGGGACAGGCGCCAGCCTTTTGATAAGCGTGCGAGGATCGCCGCATCGACGGTCTTCTGATGATCGATCGTGGCATGAACGATGGCCTTAAACAGATCTGGATCGGCTTCTTCGACCGGATCTTCATCCGGCCCCAAGCCAAGCCGATCATCCATGAGGTCGCGGATCGCCGCTTTTCCGCTCTGTCCGGTCTGTTCCATTTGGTAGAGTGCCTGAACGGCAGCCAAGCGCGCGCCGGCGCGGCGCGCCCGGACAACTTCAAACGGAATTTTCTGTTCGCTCATCGCGCGTCCATGCCACCTACACGCTGAAAAGGCTATCAGGAAAGTTGAGTCCGGCTGCGTTTCTCTAGCGTACGAATTTCTTGCGCAGTTTCAGCATCTCAAGGCAAGCGAGCGCTGCGTCTCTGCCTTTATCCTTTTGCTTACGATCCGCGCGGGCCCAGGCTTGTTCCTCATTCTCAACCGTCAGGATGCCATAGCCGAGCGCGATGCGCCGATCGGTCGACAGGTACATCAAACCGCGTGCGCTCTCACCGCAGACATAATCATAGTGCGTGGTCTCTCCGCGGATGACGCAGCCGAGCGCGATATAGCCGTCATATCGCGCGCTATCGGCAGCCATGGCGATCGCACCGGGTACTTCAAATGCACCAGGCACCATTATGGTCTCGATTTCGCACGGTTCTCCGGAAGCTTCGAGCGCATCGCGCGCGCCTTGCTCAAGCTCTTTGGAGATATGTTCATAGTAGGGTGAGTTCACGATCAGAATTCGGTGCATGGGATCAGTCCTTATTTGAAAGCGGCCGCCAGCCTTCGATGGACAGCCCATAGCCATCCAGACCCGCAACCCGTGTCGGTTCCGTATCCGACAAATAAATCATTTTCCGGACGCCAAGGTCCCTCAAGATCTGGGCGCCAACGCCATATTCACGCAGAGGCGCATGCGTATCTTTGGGGTCAGACGTCTTTAACCCGAGACGCTCTGCGAGCGCATTCGGACGCATTGTGTTGACGAAGACAATCACGCCGGGCTCTTCAGCATTCGCAATAATCGTCATCGCACGCTCAACCAGACCTTCTCGAGGGCCCTTTTCGCCGAGAATATCGGCCAGTACATCGGTGCGATGCACCCGCACAATCGTTGTGCTGTCAGGCTCCACTTCTCCATGCACAATGGCGATGTGCTCACTATTATCGATCGCATTACGGAAGATGACGGTTTTGAACCCGTCGCCATATTGGCTTTCGAGCGGTGCATCCACGCGGCGCTCCAGATAGCGGTCATGCTTGCGCCGATATTCGATTAGATCGGCGATCGTGCCGATTTTCATACCATGAAGTTGCGCGAAAGAGACCAGCTCTGGCAAGCGCGCCATGGAGCCATCATCATTCATGATCTCGCAGATCACGCCAGCCGGATAGAGCCCAGCCATACGCGAGATGTCGACGGCCGCTTCGGTATTCCCTGCGCGAACCAGTGTCCCTCCATCCTTTGCGATCAGAGGGAAAACGTGACCGGGCGAAACAACGTCATCGGCATCGCATGTCGGGTCGATCGCCACCATCACCGTGTGACTGCGATCATGCGCGGAAATTCCAGTGGTGACGCCTTCTTTGGCCTCAATCGAGACGGTGAATGCGGTGCCCATGCTCTCGCGATTTTCGCGTGCCATCATATCGAGATTGAGCGCGCGGCCGCGTTCTCCGGTCATAGCGAGGCAGATCAAGCCGCGGCCATACTTGGCCATGAAGTTGACCGCCTCAGGCGTGGCGAAACTGGCCGGAATGATCAGATCACCTTCATTCTCGCGATCCTCAGCATCGACGAGGATGTACATCTTGCCGTTGCGGGCATCCTCGATGATTTCATCGATACTAGAAATCGCGCTAGAAAAGTCTTCAGCCATTTTGCTGTCCTTGCGGGTCGTGCGGGGTTGGCGCATCGACGCCAATCATCCGGGCCACGTAGCGCGCCAGCATATCGATCTCAAGATTAACGCGAGATCCTGGCTGCAATTCGCGCAGCGTCGTCACTTCCCAGGTGTGTGGAATGATCGCAACCTGAAAGTCACCGTTTGGCAAAGCATCTGCCACAGTAAGCGACACGCCGTTAATTGCAGCGGAGCCTTTCTTGGCGAAATACTTTGCAATATCGGCGGGTGGACGGATCGTGATCCGATAGCTCTGCCCCTCGGGTTCGACGGCGATGATTTCTCCGACACCATCGACATGCCCGAAGACAAAATGCCCGCCGAGCTCCTGTCCAAGCTTCAGACTCTGCTCGAGATTAACTTGGCTACCTTCCTGCCAATCGCCAAGAACAGTTAAAGACAGGGTCTCGGGCACCGCCTCAACAGCGAACCAGCTGCCCTCACCCACGGCGCCAAAATCAACCACCGTCAGGCAGACCCCGGCATGCATAATCGAGGCACCCATTTCGATGCTTTCGACGGGATAGCCGCACTCCACCTCAAACCGGCGAAGACCATTACGATCTTCGGCAGCACGAATAGTTCCGACATCGGTCACTAGACCCGTAAACATGGCGCCCTCCTGTCGAGCTCACGCCCTGATATAAGTCTCTAGAGTGTCATCCCCAATCCGTGCCGTGGCGGCAGTGTGCCAACGCGGCGCATCTTGCATCTCTGACAACCCCAGAGCCGCGACGGCAGGCAAGCCATCTCCGCCAATCAAAATTGGGGCCCGAAACCACTGGATCGTATCAACCAGACCGGCCTGAATGAAACTCGCGGCGAGCTTCCCACCACCTTCAAGGAAGATTTTCTGTAACCCTTCGACTGCGCAACGTTCCAGCAGCCGTTGCGGGGACACCCGTCCATCCGCTCCCGGAACAACCCAGATATCCGGCGTATCACCGATACGCCTGAAATCTGGGTCGTTCCGGGTCAGGATGGACGTGTATCGCCCTCTGCGTTGCTAGATCGGTGCGCGGTCGAGGGGCTTCAGAAAATCTTCCTTGAGGGCGGCGGAAAACTGGCCGCGAGTTTCATCCAAGCGGGCTTTGTGGACACAATTGAGTGGTTCCGAGCCCCCATTTTGATCGGCGGCGACGGATTACCTGCCGTCGCGGCTTTGGGGCTTTCAGAGATGAAGGATGCGCCGCGTTGGCGCACTGCCGCCACGGCACGGATTGGGGATGACACTTTGGAGACTTATGTTAGGGCGTAAGCTCGACAGGAGGGCTCCATGTTTACAGGTCTCGTGACCGATGTCGGTACAATTCGCAAAGCCGAAGACCGGAATGGTCTGCGCCGGTTCGAGGTGGCGTGCAGCTATCCGGTTGAAAGCATCGAAATGGGC
>JAYZAM010000114.1:0-6072 GCA_036339715.1 Pseudomonadota bacterium
GAAGTCCACACCATGTTTCAGGGGTTTCCTTTAGTTACAGTACCTAGCGAAAAGCGCTTTGACAGGCGGGAACGTTTCTGGCAAGCGCGCGATCAAAGAATTTATCACCAATGGATAAAACGATATGGCTGATCCGGAACTGGGCACAAAGCAGGTTTGCCCGAGCTGCGAGGCGAAATTCTACGATTTGAACAAGCGCCCCGCGACCTGTCCAAAATGTGGACATTCGTTCGATCCCGCAGATGAAACTGCGCAGGCGACCAAAACCAAGGTCCGCACCGCGGCCGCAAAAGAGGCGGTTCCGGAAGATGATGACGAGGATTTGGACGAGGAAGAAGAAGCGAAGGCCGCTGCAGCCGCCGCTGATGAAGATGAAGAATCTTCAGAAGACGAAGCCAAGGAACTTGGGGGCGATGAGGACGAAGTTGTTCTCGATATGTCGGGCGGCGACGATGATGACGACGCAGCGCCAGGTAAAATGCCAGCTGGATTCAGCGAAGACGGCGTCGACGATGACGACGATGATGATGACAGCGATGATATCGACCTCGATGAAGAGTTCGACCTTGGCGACGATATTGACCTTGATGATGGAAATGAGCTCGGTGAACCCGATGCTGATGACATCGAACCTCAGGGCGATGACAAATAAGACTTGATTGGCGGGCGTGGAAATTCTATGCCCGCTATTCCCATGAATATGGGGCCATAGCTCAGTTGGGAGAGCGCTTGCATGGCATGCAAGAGGTCGTCGGTTCGATTCCGTCTGGCTCCACCATTCCTTCAAAAAGAACGCCCGAGGCGAGCCCTATTCCGGCCGGGCAAAGTGCTTTGACAGCTTCAGGCCCTGGCCCTGGTAATTGCTGGTTTTGCCGCCATATAAGGCAAGCGGTTTTGAGGCCATCGGTTCGTAGATTAGTTTGGCGACCGGCTGGCCATGCTCCAGAATGAAGGGCACGTCGCGCGAGCGGACTTCGAGCACGGCCCGGCTGCCGCCCTCATTGGTGCCAAAACCTGGGTCAAAAAATCCGGCATAATGGGCTCGAAACTCACCAAGCTCCGGCGCAATCGGTGCCATTTCGGCGGCCTTACCGGCCGCAACTTTGACCGTTTCCCGGCTCGCCAGGATGTAGAATTCTTCCGGATCGAGGATCAGACGCCCCTTGCGCGCAAACAAGGGTTCCCAAAATTCGGCGACTTCGTGAGCGCCGATGCCGCGCAGATCAACGACGCCGCCATGGCGTTTCGCCCGCCAACCCACGGGCTGGCCCTCTGGTTGATCCAAATCGATCGATACGGTCTTTTCGGAGACGTCCTCGCTTCGGCCGCGGCGCAATCTCAATTGCGCTAGGCGGTCGCCTGGACGCGCGAGTATAGGAAAGGTGCGCGGGCTAATTTCCAGCCAGAGCGGCCCGGAATATCCGGTTGGCACCTCATCAAAGGCTTTTGACTGATTGGTGACGACGCGCGTGAAGACATCAATTCGCCCCGTGGAGCTCTTGGGATTGGCGCGACCTGATATCCCCGCTGGTAATCGCAGGCGTTCCTGAAGCGGCACCAGATAAACGCATCCTGTTTCAAGGACGGCTCCTGCGTCTGTGATCTCGACCCTGTGCAGTTCTATTCCGGGAGCTCGGAGCACGTCTTCGACGCTGCGGCCCTTTCCGGGCAGAAAACTGGCGCGAATGCGATAGGCGACGGCACCAAGGCGCAAGTCGAGGCTTGCTGGCTGAATCTGATCGACATCCAAAGCCTGTTCAGACTTAATCGCGCCCGCATCGAACAGCGCGCGCAGGTCGCGATCTGGCAGAACACCGAGTTTTCCATCAGCCATGACTTGATCCTTTGATAAGCTAAGGCTTATGACGATGCGCTTCGAATGCAAAGGATTTAGCGATGACCAAGCGCAGTGATGATTGGGCCTTAGCCACCAAACTGGTGCGCGGCGGAACGATGCGCTCTGAATTTGGCGAAACGTCCGAAGCCATGTTCCTGACATCGGGATACGCTTATGACAGTGCAGAGCAAGCTGCGGCGCGGATGTCGGGTGACGAAGAAGGCTACGTCTATTCGCGTTATGGCAATCCAACCAATCAAATGCTCGCCGAGCGTCTCGCTGCTCTTGAAGGGGCCGAAACCTGCCGAGTGACCGCATCCGGGATGGGGGCAATTTCTTCCGCCATGATCGCGCCTTGCAGCGCAGGCGATCGGGTGGTTGCGGCGAGCGCTCTGTTTGGATCCTGCCGGCATATCTGCTCAACCATTTTGCCGCGCTATGGAGTCGAAACGGAATTTGTGAAAGGCAGCGACCTGGAGGCTTGGAAACGCGCGCTTTCGAAGCCGACGCGCCTGGTCCTGATTGAAAGCCCATCCAATCCATTGCTCGAAGCGGTTGATATTGCAGCCGTGGCAGAGCTTGCGCATGCAGCGGGTGCGCTCCTGGTCGTAGACAATGTCTTTGCAACGCCCGTGTTTCAGAAACCTTTGGAACTCGGCGCAGATATCACGGTCTATTCAGCAACCAAGCATATGGATGGACAGGGCCGGGTGCTGCTCGGCGCGATTCTTGGCCAAAGCGAATTCATTGAAGAGCACATCGATCCGTGGTTGCGGCATACGGGCCCGGCGGCCTCACCGTTTAATTCGTGGGTGGTTCTGAAAGGGCTCGAGACCATCGATCTGCGTGTGCGGCAGGCGAGCGCCAATGCGGCGCGATTGGCTGATGCGATTGCCGCGCATCCAAATATTCAGAAGGTGCACTATCCCGGACGGACTGATCATCCGGACTACGATGTTCATCGCAAACAAATGAAAAGCGGCGGCACTCTGATTGCGTTTTCTGTAAAGGGCGCGCGGGCTGAGGCGTTTAAGGTGCTGAACTCATTTGGGCTGATCGATATTTCCAACAATCTCGGTGATACAAAATCGCTGGCCTGCCATCCGTGTTCGACAACGCACAGAGCCCTCAATGAAGAAGAACAGGCGGAAATGGGTCTGGACGAGAGCTGGATCCGGCTATCGGTCGGACTGGAAGATGCTGGCGACCTCGAGCGAGACCTGATGCAGGCTTTTAATGCGCTTTAAACGAGGGCTTCCCCTCACAAGTGCCGCACGTTTCGATGGCCGGGTTAAGCTCTAGCCGCGCCAGCTCAATGTCCGCACCACATGCGGTGCAAGCCCCATAGGTGCCAGAGGATAGCCGGTATAAGGCGCGATCGATAAGGGCGAGCGTTTCGGTCTCGTTCCACTCGCTATAAGAGTGGTCAGCGTCACAAGTATCTGGCCTCGCAGGGTCGAGTGCATCGTCACGCTCTATACGCGAATCTGTCCCCCCGGCGGCGACCAAATCCTGGTCTAAAGGATTCAGTAGCGACTTCATCAGTGCATCCTGTGGACTCTTTAAGGGCTTGGCAAGTCTAGCAAGTCAAAAGAAGCGTCCTACATATCGATAAACGAAAGATTCGGACGGGGAGAGGCTGTATGAGCGTGGATTTACCGCTCGAAATGACCGGTGTCACAAAATGGTTTGGCGGGTTTCAGGCGGTTCGCGCACTCGATTTTGCGGTCCCCAAGGGGGCGATCGTTGGATTTTTGGGTCCAAATGGCGCGGGAAAGTCGACCAGTCTGAGAATGGCACTGGGGGTTTTGTCGCCTGACCGGGGTGAGGTCAGGCTTCTTGGCTCAGCCCCAAACCTAGAGTCGCTCCAGCGAGTCGGTTTTTTGCCCGAAGAACGCGGTCTCTACAAAAAAATGAGCCCCCGTCAGATCATTACCTATTTCGCCCGGCTTAAAGGTATGACGGATCACGATGCAAAAGCGCGAGCGGATGAATTGTTGGATATGATGGGGTTGGGTGAGTTCGCGCGTAGCCGGATTACCAAGCTCTCCAAGGGTATGGCCCAAAAGGTTCAGATCCTTTCAGCCCTTGCGCATCGACCAGATTTTCTGATTTTGGATGAGCCCTTTTCCGGCCTCGACCCGGTCAATCAGCAGGCGCTCGAAGATCTGATCATCGAAGAACACAAGCGCGGCGCGACCATTGTATTCTCCACTCATGTTATGGAGCATGCTGAGCGACTCTGCGAAAAAATCGTAATGATGGCCCGTGGCCGCAAAGTCTTCGATGGCACCCTGGACGAGGCTTACACCGCGCTGGGGCGGGCTGTTCACATCGGCGTTGCCGAGGGTTTTGATCTGAGCGCAGCGCTGTCCCCAAAAGGGTTTGATGCGACGCTAGAAGGGGATCATTGGCGGGTCGGCTTGTCGCAACAGCAGACCTCGCAAGATGCTCTGCGCGCGACGCTCGATGTAGGTGCTCCAATCACGAGTTTCACACCACAGGACGCGCGCCTTCGGGATGTATTCGTGTCTTTGGTCAGTGAGGCAGAGGCGCAAGATCTGACAGACTCTTTGGCTGCAGATGCTGCCGCGCAAGCAAAGGATGCCGCATGATCCGCCAAACCGATCTTGTTACCCGCCGCGACTATCTTGGATACGTCTCGGCCTGGGGCTTCTGGCTCGGGCTTCTATTTACGCCGGTGCTATTTGCGGCCGGTATCATTTTGCCGGGCCTCGCGGAAAGCGCTCAACCGACCCGTTACTACACTGTGATTGAACAGGGCACGACTTTCTCGACCTCGCTGCGCTCCGAAATGTCGACATCGCAAAGCGAGATTGCCCGCACGATGGTCGACCCGGTCGCCGCGCTGGAGGGCCGCGATAGCGAAAAAATCACGCAGTTTGATGAGGCGCTAAAGGCCGGGGATACCGTCGAAGAGGCGTTTATTAAGGCGGGCGGAAATCCCGATGTCTTGCCGCGTCAGGACTTTGTTGAAGTTGAAGCCCCCGTTCGATCGAGCGCTGAGCTTGGCCCTTATCTGACTGGCGAATCGACCATCGCGACGCCGGAAGGCCCGCAACCGCTTTTCGCCGCTCTCGTAGTCAACGAGACCACGGGCGAGATTGAGTATTGGTCGGAAAACCTGCAATCGCGAACACTGATGAGTGCCGCCCGCCGGGCCGAAGCGGATTTGCAATTGGATCGCGCGCTCGAGGCGGTGAACATTAGCCGTGATGTGCTGACTGAAGCCCGTGCTGCCCGGCGAGAGGTTACTCAGCAACGGGTGAGAAGCAGCGGTGAGGAAGATGTCGGAACAGCGGTTACAAATGATGATCGCGCGCCGTTCTTCGTTTCCATCGCCATGGCATTCTCGCTCTGGTTGTTGATTTTCTCGGTGATCAATTACTTGCTCATGGGTACAATTGAAGAGCGTTCAAATAAAATATTCGACAGTCTTCTGACGTCTGTGAAACTGCCACATCTGTTGGCAGGCAAGTTGTTGGCCGTTCTCATGCTCTCCTTCACGCTGATGTTGTTCTGGGGACTTGGGTCAGCAGTGCTGACCTTTGTGGCGCGGGATGCGATACCTGCAGACGCCTCTGCCTTTTTGGGTACGCTGGCGAGCGCCGCGATGAACCCGGCATTGTTTTTGCCGGCAATTTTGAGCTTCCTGCTAGGATATTTGATGTACGGATCGATGTTCCTCGCTTTGGGGTCGCTGTGTGACACGATCCAGGAAGCTCAAACCCTGATGACGCCTTTGATCATTACGATGATGGTGCCATTGCTTATGGTGGTGTTTGCCATCGAGGATGCGGAATCAGCCGTGGTTGAGATCCTGTCCTGGATCCCGTTCTTTACACCATTCCTGCTGATCCTGCGCATGCCGACCGAGCCACCGATCTGGGAGGTTCTCGCACAAATCGGCCTGATGACCTGTATGACCTGGCTGATCCTTTACCTTGCCACCCGCGTCTACCGCGCAGGGGCGGTGCATGGGGCCGGCGTCAATGTTGTTCCGGCCTTCTTTGTAAAACTGATCCCGGGCACCAAACGCGAAGCTTACACGGCTTGTTCCTCGATGGACTCAAACCTGTCCGCGCGGGCCAGTTGCGGGAAGAGTTTGATCCAGAGCAGGCCGACGCCAATGGCCACCACGCCGCCAAACAGGACCGCGCCAACCGGGCCGAGCAATCGGGCGGCGACCCCGCTCTGGAAATCGCCGAGCTCAT
>JAYZAM010000115.1:0-6856 GCA_036339715.1 Pseudomonadota bacterium
GGCATGGCCGCAGGGGCGGCGACAGCGATAAACCGATCGCCGGCTTCGGTTCGCCCGAAGATGATGCCTGACATCGGTCCGTCTTTGCCATAGGTCACTGTAAAGGTTTCGACGGTTCCCTGTTCTGGTGTTGCGTCCAGCGCGACCTTGGCAGTTGGTTTCGCCATAGGCTCAACGGGTCGGAATGATTTGGGGCGTGTTGTTGACCAAACGCCGACCGCTTCCTTGGTCATCCAGCCCCCATTGGCGAGTACCAGACCGCGTTCGCCAGGGTGTTCGCGGAGCCAATCCGTCATGCTGACAATGGCGTGCATAGAGTAATTGTTCCCGGGGCCACCAAAGAAAGGCAGGCCTCCTGTGAGCGTTAGAGGTCGCGTTTCCGTTTTATGATCGATCCCCAAAGCGGCCATGGAACTGAAGACGGCGCAGGGGAAGCATGAATATAGGTCAAAGGCGGCAATCGCATTCGCCTCGGTCCCGGCTTGCGCGAGCGCCCGATCAATCGCGGTTTGCATGGCCCAGGAGCCGTCCAGAACGGGGCGTTCAGAAATGAAATCGTCTCCCGCTTCACCGCCGCCATGCAGATAAACGCGCTTCTCGGCGGCGATGCCTAGATCGTCGGCCTTGTCTTCGGACATGACGATGAAGGCACCGCTTTGGTTCACCGCGTCCTGCGCGATGTGCCACTTGAGGAACGGGTCCGCGAACGGGTAATTGGCTTTGCTTGGGGTCGCGAGGAATTCGGCATCAAAAGAAGATGTATCAAACTGCGCGTCAGGGTGCTGAGCCGCGACCGCCGCAAACTTTGCAAACAGATCTGACATTTCAGCGCGCCGCTCAGATCGCGTCTGACCGTCCCGCGCTGCCATCGCATTTTCGAACAGGGCATAGAAATAAGCCGGGGCAATAATGCCGTGTTTGATCTCGGGCCGAGACAGTAACATCTCACCCATACCGCGATCTTCCACGTCAAGATTGTCTGCATCTGTCCAATCAATCTCCACGCCATGCTTGCGTGCGGCTTTGGAGGCTTTGTTGGCTTCTGATCCGGTGACCAAAGCGCATTCAATTTCACCCGCATGAATGCGCGCCGCCATCTCATTTGCCAACTGTTGAGGGCTTTGCCCGCCGACGGCCGCGTAAATGGCCCGTTCCGGTGTCGCGCCGATATCACGTGCAATTGTGCCGGGGAGATTGCTGTTATGGCCATGCGGATGGCGGTCGCCTGGCACACTGTCCTCAAAGATGCGCACCACGGCGAGTGTATCAATTTCACTTGCGTCAATACCGGCATCGGCAAGCGCGAGCTCGCTGGCATCTACGCACAGGCTTTTGGGGGAGGGCGCGCCGTTGGGCCCCGCGGTGCCGTCCCAATGATCCGTGACTTGTCCTACGCCAACCAGGACTGGCATCGCATCTTTGGGCATAATGGCTCTCCCTCGCATCTAATGAGCGAGGGATAGCTCGTTATGCCGACGGTTCAATCCGTGCCGTGGGGTCAGTCGACAATTGCCGCCGCCGTGCGGTCTTTGACCATGTCCAGCGTCACGTCGGGGGCCAGCTCGATCACTTTCAGCCCGCCATCGACCACATCAAAGACACCCAAGTCTGAGATGATCCGGTCAACCACGCCCTTGCCAGTGAGAGGTAGGGTGCAGGCTTTGAGCAGCTTTGGGTCGCCTTTCTTATTATTGTGATCAGTGATCACGACGACACGGCCTACACCGGCAACAAGATCCATCGCACCGCCCATACCTTTGACCAGCTTGCCGGGGATCATCCAGTTTGCGAGATCGCCATTCTCGGCCACTTCCATGGCCCCGAGTATGGCCATGGCGATCTTACCGCCCCGGATCATCCCAAAGCTTGTGGCGCTGTCGAAATAGGCTGTATGAGGCAATTCGGTAATGGTCTGCTTGCCGGCATTGATGAGGTCGGCGTCTTCGTCCCCTTCGAATGGGAACGGACCCATACCAAGCATGCCATTCTCGCTTTGCAAGGTCACTGAGACGCCGTCTGGAATGTGGTTGGCGACGAGGGTGGGAATCCCAATTCCGAGATTCACATACATGCCGTCTTCAAGTTCTTGCGCGGCGCGCGCCGCCATATCATCGCGGGTCCAGGGCATCAGCACGCCTCCTGCGTTTGCGCATCGAGGTCATCGAAAACCTGTTTTGCGGTGAGAGCAGCATTCACGGCGGCGGGGAAGCCGGCATAAAGTGCCATATGAGTGATGGTTTCAATAACTTCATCGCGGTCCAGGCCAACGTTTAGGCCGCCGCGAATATGGGAAGCCAATTGTTGCTGAGGGTAGCCAAGCGCCGTCAGCCCCGCAATTGTTACGAGTGAACGGTCTCTCAAGTTCAGCGTTTCACGCGCATAGGTGTCGCCATAGGCATGCTCGGTAATCTGGCGCGCGAGCTCTGGCGCCACAGACGCGACATTGGCAACGGCCTCGATGCCATGCGACCCGAAGATGTCCGCTAGGCGTGCTCGTCCCGCATCATATTGTGGGGTTTGCATTATGCACTCTCCTTTGTCCGGACCGTCCGTTGTTCGATCCGTTTTTCGAAAGTCCCCTGTACCAGTCGATGAACATAGATTCCGGGCAAGTGGATCGCGTCCGGGTCGAGTTCGCCAGGTTCGACAATTTCCTCGACCTCCATCACGCAAATCTTGCCACAGGTTGCCGCTGGCTGATTGAAATTCCGTGCTGTTTTTCTGAAAATCGCATTGCCGGTGGTGTCGGCTTTCCACGCTTTGACGATTGCCAGGTCTGCAAAGATTCCCTCTTCCATGATGTAGGTTTCGCCGTTGAAATCCTTATGCTCCTTGCCTTCTGCGATAACGGTGCCCACACCCGTCTTGGTATAGAAGCCGGGAATGCCTGCGCCGCCCGCCCGCATACGTTCGGCGAGTGTGCCCTGAGGATTGAACTCGAGTTGTAGTTCGCCCGATAGATATTGCTGCATGAACAGATCATTCTCGCCCACATAGGAGGAGCACATCTTGGAGATCTGTTTGGTTTGCAGCAGCAGGCCGAGCCCAAAATCATCGACGCCCGCATTGTTCGAGTAAATGGTGAGGTCTTTCGTTCCTGCGGCCCGAATGGCGGCGATTGAAAGTTCCGGAATTCCGCACAGACCGAATCCGCCGGCGGCAATGGTCATGCCGTCAAACAGAACGCCCTCGAGCGCTGCGGCGGCGCTATCATAGACTTTGCTCATGGCATCTCGTTACGCGGGGGTATTTGCAAATGCAAGAGACCCGATAGCCCAAATTGTGTGAACATTTTCGCTCAATTCATTCGAAGGCTCAGTCGCCGGGATATGACTGCTCGAGGCGATCCAGATACTCACGCAGCATCGGCACGCGACGGGGGCGGAAAGACCGGTCGGTGACGGTCATCTCGATACTGCGGTCAATGCGAAACGACCGATAATCGGACCGTAGTTCACACCAGGCCAACACGACAAGAGAGCGATCGAAAAACACAATGGCGAGCGGTTGGATATCGCGTTGCGTGCGGTTGTCTTCGGCATCGGCATAGTCGATTGATAGAATACGCTCATTGCGGGTGGCATGACGCAAGGCTTCGATATCGATTGAAATTTCCGGACGACAGTAGAACCGCTTTGCATACAAAACGGCATGCTCAAATTCAGCCCGCATGCGTTCTGGGAGAGAGGCTTTGAGCTTGGACAGCGCGTTTTCCGCGGCCCTCGCCAGAACCGGATCAGCGACTTGAACAACTTCGCGCAAGCCAAGCACCAACGCCTCCATCTCGTCGCGGCTGAACATCATTGGCGGCAGCGCTGGATCTTCCTGCAGC
Organism: Pseudomonadota bacterium; assembly: GCA_036339715.1. Taxonomy (GTDB): domain Bacteria; phylum Pseudomonadota; class Alphaproteobacteria; order Caulobacterales; family Hyphomonadaceae; genus Henriciella. Next base: position 3,833 of record JAYZAM010000115.1, read on the forward strand.
GTATAGCCATAACCCGCTTCGCCATCGATGAGCGCGCCTGACTTTCTCAAAGACTCGATATCGCGATAGATGGTCCGTAGAGAGACACCGAGTTCAAGGCTCAAAGCGTGCGCTTTCACGGGCGCGGGGAAGGTCCGAAGGCATTGCATTAATTGTAGAAGCCGGTCACTTTTAGCCATGCGCAATCCTAACCGAACCTACTGACAGGAAGTGGCAGGAATAGCGTGCTAGCGGGACGGTAACAAGAAGGACCGTTCCGCATGTTCAAAATTACCGTCTATCCAGAAGCGTTTGGTGAACCGACGGCCAGCCCGTTCTGTATGAAATCGCTTTGCATGCTGCACGCGGCCGATATGCCCTACGAAATCATTCAAACCCCGGACCCACGCGAAGCGCCAAGGGGCAAGTTGCCGGTCATTGAATTTGCAGGTCAGGTCGTACCTGATAGCGAAGATATTCGCGCGCTCATCGAGGCGGAGGCGGACATTGATTTCGATGAAGGCCTCGGCGCACATGACCGAGCGGTGTCTCGCGCAGTCATCCGCATGATGGAAGAGCATGTATATTTTGCGATTGTCGCGGATCGTTGGGGCGAGGATGATAATTGGATCCATGTTCGAGATACGTTTTTCAAGCAAATCCCGCGACCTGTGCGCGGGATCATCACCCATTTTATTCGCAAGCAGGCGCTTGCACAGCTAAGCGGGCAGGGCATTGGACGCCTTTCGCCTGAAGAGCGGTTCGATCGGGTGCGGCGGGACATTATCTCCGTGAGAGACTTATTGGCGGATAAGCCCTTCTTGTTCGGCGATGCGCCAAAAGCTGCCGATTATAGCGTCGTGCCGATGCTGCGGGCCTCGATTATGACGCCGATTGAAAAACCACTGGCGCGTTTCATTAAAAACTCACCGAACTTGATGGCCTATGTGACGCGCGTCACGGACAGATGCTACCCGATCGACGTTTAGTAGAAATTGGGCGGGCTTGATTCCTTCAGAAACTCTCCATGGCCCTCTCAATTCCTCTCCAAGGACGGTTCTCGCAGGGACCGTCCTTATTGCGTTTAGGGCGTCACTTGATCAGGTCTTTGCGAACAAAGAAAAAGGGCGGCCACGTGGGCCGCCCTCTAAGCATTTGCCTTTGGCGATTAGACTAGAAGCCCATGCCGCCCATGTCTGGCATGCCGCCGCCGCCTGGCATGGCTGGCGCGTCGGGCTTTGGTGCTTCTGCGATACCGGCTTCGGTTGTGATCAAAAGACCCGCAACAGAAGCTGCATTCTGAAGTGCAGAGCGAACCACTTTCGCCGGGTCGATAACGCCCATGTCGATCAGGTTGCCATACTCTTCGGTTTGCGCATTGAAGCCGAAGCCTTTGCCCTTACCATTACGGATCGTGTTGACGACCACAGAGCCTTCAAGACCAGCATTCTCAGAGATTTGACGGACTGGAGCTTCAAGCGCTTTGGCAACGATATCGATGCCAGCTTGCTCGTCATCATTGTCGCCTGTGACGTCAATGTTGCCAGCCGCAGACAGAAGCGCTGTGCCGCCGCCTGCAAGGATGCCTTCCTCAACGGCAGCGCGTGTCGCGTTCAGCGCGTCATCAACGCGGTCTTTACGCTCTTTCACTTCGATTTCGGTTGCGCCGCCGACTTTGATCACGGCAACACCGCCAGCGAGTTTCGCCAGGCGCTCTTGCAGTTTCTCACGGTCATAATCAGAAGAGGTGTCTTCGATTTGCTTGCGGATCTGGCCCACGCGCGCTTCGATGTCGGCTTTAGTGCCAGCGCCATCAACGACCGTTGTGTCGTCTTTGGTGATGTTCACGCGCTTGGCTGTGCCGAGCATGTCCAGAGACACGTTCTCAAGCTTGATGCCAAGGTCTTCAGAGATGACCTGGCCACCGGTCAGGATCGCAATGTCCTGCAGCATAGCTTTACGACGATCGCCGAATCCAGGCGCTTTAACGGCTGCGATTTTCAAACCGCCGCGCAGCTTGTTCACAACCAGAGTTGCGAGTGCTTCACCGTCGACATCTTCTGCGATGATCAGCAGCGGACGCTGAGACTGAACAACAGATTCCAGGATTGGCAGCATTGGCTGGAGTGAAGACAGTTTCTTCTCGTGCAGCAGGATGAATGGATCATCGAGCTCTGCTGTCATCTTGTCGGCGTTTGTGACGAAGTAAGGGGACAGGTAACCGCGGTCGAACTGCATGCCTTCAACAACATCGAGTTCTGTTTCGAGGGCTTTAGCTTCTTCTACCGTGATGACGCCTTCATTGCCGACTTTTTCCATCGCCTGAGCGATCATGTCGCCGATTTCTGCGTCGCCATTTGCAGAGATAGAGCCAACCATGGCGATCTCTGAATTGTCTTTGACTTTGCGTGAGTGATGGGCAAGGTCTTTAACAACTTCTGCAGTCGCTTTGTCGATGCCGCGCTTCAGATCCATTGGGTTCATGCCGGCAGAAACGCGCTTCATGCCCTCGCGAACGATAGCTTGTGCGAGAACCGTCGCCGTCGTGGTGCCGTCACCGGCAACATCATTGGCTTTGGATGCAACTTCGCGGAGCATCTGAGCGCCCATATTTTCGAACTTGTCTTCAAGCTCGATCTCTTTGGCGACAGTCACACCGTCTTTCGTGGTGCGTGGGGCACCGAAAGATTTTTCGATGACAACGTTACGGCCTTTTGGGCCGAGCGTGACTTTCACAGCGTCTGCGAGTGTGTCTACGCCCTTGAGCATTTTTTCGCGCGCGGTTGCGCCGAAGAGTACATGTTTGGCAGCCATTTCAGGTACCTTTCAGTTTACAAGTTTAGGTTTGGCAGAGCGTGAGAGGAATTAGTCCTCGATCACACCCATGACGTCGCTTTCTTTCATGATCAGCAGGTCTTCACCGTCGATTTTCACCTCGGTGCCACCCCATTTGCCGAACAGGATTTTGTCGCCAGCTTTTACGTCGAGCGGAACGCGCTCATTGTCAAAACCGATTGCGCCATTGCCGACCGCAAGGACTTCGCC
>JAYZAM010000116.1:0-7354 GCA_036339715.1 Pseudomonadota bacterium
TTCACCATCGCGAACAAAACCAACAAATCTCTGAGTGTCGATATCTATAATGGCGATGACAGCGTCTGCATGGAAGCCTCAAAAACCAAACAGCTTTCGGCGGGAGAGACTGACACGTATGGCTGCGCGGGAAAAGGCAAAGGACGCTGTAAAATCGAGATTTTCAAAGGCGGCGACCGGATCTGCAAATCGCTCTCGGACACCTGCAATACCGCCATCAAGGTGAAAGACGATTCCATCCTCTATATCTACAAGACGAGTAGCGGATATGATTGTCAGTTCCAATAGAAAGCGCGCGCGGATCGTATCCCCTGCTATAATTATGGTCGCGACCGCATTCAGCGTCGCAATGATCGCGAGCCCTCTTGCCGAGGCCTCGCCGCGCTTCAAGGTCACCAATAACGCGGACAAGAAAATCAATGTCTACATCTACACAGGTGACGATCCGTTTTGTTCGTTCTCAGAAAAGCTGAAAACCGTCTCAGTCGGCGAAACCGATGAATATGGTTGTACAGGCGACGGTAAGGGACAATGCAAGGTCCAGTTTTACGCCGGCGGCAATGAAATCTGCAAAAGCAAACGCAATACGTGCAGCAGCAACGCCATCAAGGTGGCCGGAAAGTCCACCATTACGATTACCAAGGGGAGCGCAGATTATGTCTGCGGCATCTCCTAGGTCGGACCGCGCCTCAGCCGACTATTTGTTCGGCTGGGGCGTTGTGCGCAGATAAGGCCTGATTTCGGTATAACCCTTCGGGAACAGTTTATCGGCATCCTCATTGCTGACGCTCGGAACGATGATGACATCATCGCCATCCTGCCAGTTGACCGGAGTTGCGACTTTGTGACTGTCGGTTAGTTGCAGGCTGTCGATCAGGCGGAGGATTTCGTCAAAGTTTCGACCCGCGGAGGGCGGATAGATGATTGAGGCCCGGATCTTTTTTTGATTGTCGATCACGTACACCGCTCGCACGGTGACTTTAGCATCGGCGTTCGGGTGGATCATATTATACAGGGTCGCCACGCTTTTATCCGGATCCCCGATGATCGGAAAATTCACAATCGCATTCTGCGTCGCCTCGATGTCCTGAATCCATTTGCGGTGCTGTTCGACCGTATCGACCGAAATCACCAGAGCCTTGGCTCCGCGCTCCGCCAGTTTGTCCTTCAACGACGCCGTATAGCCCAGCTCTGTCGTACAGACTGGCGTAAAATCAGCCGGGTGTGAGAAGAAAACGACCCAATCATCGCCGATCCAGTCGTGAAATCGGATCCGGCCCTCTGTTGTCTCCGCTTCAAAATCGGGGGCGGTGTCACCAAGCAACAGACTCATCTGACGTCTCCTTGTGAATTGGCTTGATTTGTGCACCAAACGTGAGACCTATAGGGAGACGTTCCAACCGCGAAAGTCTGACTCGCAGGTTTAGTTTTCCTGCACGGTATTGAGGGAGCCTTGATGCAGCGATTGATTCTGATGCGACATGCAAAGACCGAACCCTGGTCTGAAGGCATCGATGATCACGCTCGCGCGCTCACACCCATCGGGCATGAGGCCGCCCGCGCGATGGGTCAGGCTCTGAAAGCGGAGGGCTGGACGCCTGCAAAGGCCATCGTATCGACCGCGCGCCGCACGCGAGAAACCTGGAGCCACCTGTCGAAAATCTTCGGCACTTCGGAGATGGTGCTTGAGGAAGATCTTTATCTCGCTGGCGAGCGTGGTATCGCGGACATTATCGCCGATCAGGCCGGTGCGAGCTCGCTCATAATAATTGGTCACAATCCAGGTCTGCACGATCTGGCGCTCAGCATTCTGCGTGAAGCGGGCAGTCGCGATCATCAGGCTGCGATCCGGATTGCTGCAAAATTGCCGACCGGCGCAGCAGTTTTGTTTCAAGCTGAAGAAGACGGCGCGTTTGTTCCGGCGCGGTTTCGGTTGCAGAACTTTATCAAACCCAAAGACGTGCTGCCCTCTTGATCCGAACAGCGCGTTACATCCCGGAATCAAAATCGCCCCGCCGAGTTGGCGAGGCGAAGCTGCAGAACCGAGCCATTAAAGACTAGCGGTTATGGTGGCGACGATCTCGTCGCCGACGGCGCACGAGCAGGTGATCGCGCCCGGAAATGTTCGCTTCCCGCTTAAGGGCAGGCAGAATTATTGCTGCTGGCTCATCCTGAATTGCGTTGACCGCCGGACGCACAGTCGGAAACGTTGATGGTGAAATGACTTGGGAGGAAGTCGCGTGCATGAGATTTATCCTTCTTATTATTGGCCCGGGTCTGCCGGGGACAGGCGACCCTTTTGAGTTCTGCCTGACAGAATGATACCTAACACGTCACTTATCGTTTTTCAATATGTGCATATCGTTTTTCAGTAATTTTTTTCACCGAAGAATTACTAGTACTCTGTTTTCTTTGAAAAATTGAAATTTGGAAAAATTCGACTCTCTGAGCGATCGTGGCGCGAGAGCCGCGGCGAAGCCATTTATCCGCGACGGGATTCCAGAAACTCAAAGGACATTTGATCATCTGCGCTCCGCGATGCCGATGGGGCATCTGTCTGGCGCCTTTCGTTCCGGTTTACGCGGTGTTTTTCGAGGTGCAGGGCTGGCAGGCATTCAACGAAACTGCCGACACGCGCGGCGCGCAGATCATACCCCGCTGCGAGATACCGCTGACGCGTGCTGATTGCAGCTTGCCAGGTCTCGCGCACAGACAGAACGCCGAGCAGCAAATAAGGCCGCAAAGCCTGATAGGCGTCATGGCCGGACGCAAATCTTGAATCAGGTTTGGTTTCGGGCGTGGCTGGAGACCCCAGAAAATCGCGGAGCAGCTGGATCGCCCGTTTGCGCCCCCCCGTTGGTGCCATTGTGTCCTGGCTTGCATGTCGCGGGTCAGGCCAACGCCCGACGCCCACATCCGCAGCATGAGCAATATCTGATGCTTCGCGCCGGGGTTCCGACATAAAGTGTTCCCAGTCGGAATCGGCCTCAAAGAACCCATTCACAACCGGTAAGGGGCCATATTGCTGGTAAACTCGCAGCGCGATGCCCGCCCGCATCGCCCAGGCTTCAAGCTGCCGATCGAGGTGCGTTGTCTCAGGCGTTTCATGGCAGTGCAGGCTGAGAATGCGATGTTGCCGATGCAGCTCAGACAGAATTTCAAGCGGCGCACCATAGCGCAAATGCAATTGTGCACCTCTGCGGTCGAGCGCCACCTGCAATTCACGTAGCGCTTCGATCAAACCGGGCGAAACCTGCCCGCTCTGATCCACCATGTCAGACGTGAGCGTGTACAAAGCTAAGACCGCGCCGCCATCGCGTTCTGCGCAATGGCACGCCGCGCGAAGCGCTGCGTGATCGTGAACGCGCAAATCATTACGAAACCAGATGAGGTGCAAACCAGACATAGAACATATATAGAACAAATAGGCTTGTTTGTCGAGTCCCCTCCGGATCGCCTCCCAGATTTTGCACATTGCAACTGCAGGTTCGTGGCGCCCGCCAGTCGTCAGCCGTATAAATTCTTATGGTTTATAGAGCCCACAATTGGAGTGAATACGAAAGTCATCAGCAAGACGCATACTTGGATGAAACGTTCGGTCACCTCTATCCCGAAACCAAGATCCACCTCGCATCCGATTTGTCGTTTCGCACAGGGCTTTCCCGCACACAAATTGCGATCTTAAATAGTCTGTTTGCCGGCCTTGGCGCGGCGACGCTATTGCAGCCCAATTTGATGATCTGGCTGGTCTCATATTTCCTCAGCGGCCTTTTCTTTTGCTTTGTAATCTGGCGCGGCTTCCTCATCGTGGTGGGCCTCAGCGCGCGGCAGCAAACACGATCGACACCACCAAACCAAAGCGCCAACCTTCCTGTCTATTCGATCCTCGTTCCCCTCTATCAAGAAGCGGAGATCATGGCCCAACTCGCCGACGCCCTGCGCGCGCTGAATTGGCCACAGGATCGATTAGACATTCAACTGCTCATCGAAGCTGATGATATCGAGACTCTACTCGCAGCACGAAAGATGCGGTTTCCACCGCGAACCCGCATTTCAATCGTGCCATCTCACGGCCCACGAACGAAACCCAACGCGCTCAATTACGGCCTAGGCCGGGCTGAAGGATCTTATCTGACCATCTATGATGCCGAAGACCTGCCTCATCCCGATCAGTTGCGAGAAGCTTATAACGCCTTCGAGACTTGCTCTCCGCACACCGTTTGTTTGCAAGCCCCGCTAATCGCCGACAATCCCGATGAGAATTGGCTGTCCGCGCATTGGGCCCTGGAATACGACGTTCAGTTTGGCCTGCTCATGCCCGGACTGACGCGACTTCAGATGCCAGTATTGCTGGGCGGGACCAGCAATCATTTTCGACGAGACGCCCTCTTCGCGCTCGGCGGATGGGATGCCTGGAATGTCACAGAGGATGCGGATCTTGGGTTGCGCATCGCGCGTGCGGGCTTGCGCTGCGCCGTGATGTCCATGCCGACCTATGAAGATGCACCGGCGGACCTCGGCGTCTGGGTCGCTCAACGCAGTCGGTGGGTGAAAGGCTTTATCCAGACCTGGCTGGTCTTGATGCGGTCTCCTGCAATCACGGCGCGCGAGCTCGGTCTGCGCCGGTTTGTCGCCGCGCACCTGTCTCTTGGCACAGCCATTCTGGCGCCGTTACTGTTCGCGCCCTGCATGATCATTGTCTTGCTGGCACTCGCCTCAAACACACTGGCGATCGGACCGATCGGGACCACACTTCTGATTGCCGCACTGGTGGTTGGACTGATGGGCGACCTGTGCGCCCCCGGTCGATGGCACCTGCGCCGTGTGGTCGCTATGCTGACACGGACGCTCTATTGGCCCCTACACTTTCTGGCTGCGCTCCGCGCGATTTGGGAACTTGCGAAAGATCCGTTTTTCTGGGCAAAGACGCCGCATAAACCGCGCCACTCCGAAAGTGACCTCTCTTGCTCGACTGGATTATCAGCCTCGGTCTCGCCGCCAGCTTCATAGCGCTGGGCGTGTTTGCGCAGTCCAAGATCGGAACCGTACGCAAAAAAGATCAAAGGCCTCATCAGGTGCCTTGGGGTCTGATCATGATCGGCTGCGTCTTCGCCGTCTTCCTGATCGTCGTGCATTTGATGAATTTGCTCGGCGTTGAAACCGGTCCCGAAAACAGCATGTTCGGGCGCTTCTAACTTCGCGCCGATTTGCCGCCGCGTCAGACATGGTCATTCCAATCATCAGCCTCTATGTTGACGTTCACGTGAACGAAAACTGACACCAAACGTGCCAGAATGGGAGAATAGAGAATGGCTTTCGACGCCCCTGAAGAGCTTGAGGGCTTCCGCACCGAAGTGCGGGAATGGCTCGATAAAAACTGCCCGGAAAGCATGCGGACGCCGCTCAAGGACGATGAAATCGTGTGGGGCGGAAAGCGCGAAAAGTTTAAAAATCCAGACTCCAAAATCTGGCTGGAGCGGATGGGCGAGAAAGGCTGGACTGCACCAGAATGGCCCGCAGAATATGGCGGCGGCGGCCTCAACAAGGCACAAGCCCGAATCCTTCAACAGGAGCTGCGCCGGATCAAAGCGCGCCCTGCGCTGTTTTCCTTCGGATTATGGATGTTCGGCCCGGCCTTGCTTGAATTTGGCAATGAGGAGCAGAAAAAACGGTTCATCCCCGACATCGTCAAAGGTAAGACCCGTTGGTGTCAGGGCTATTCAGAGCCGGGCGCGGGCTCGGATCTCGCCGGTCTTCAAACCAAATGCGAGGACAAAGGCGACTACTGGCTCATCAATGGTCAGAAAGTCTGGACCTCCTATGCCGACCAGGCCGACTGGATTTTCTGTCTGGTGCGAACAGATCGCTCCGTAAAACATGAGGGCATCAGCTTCCTAGTTTTTGATATGGAAACCGAAGGTGTAGAGGCCCGTCCGATCAAACTGATCTCTGGCTCTTCGCCCTTTTGTGAGACCTTCTTCACCGATGTTAAAGTCCCAAAAGACCAATTGGTTGGTGAGCTGAATGCAGGCTGGACCATCGCCAAGCGATTGCTGCAATTTGAGCGCTCTTCGATCTCCGCTGGCGGCTTTGGCGGCACAGGTGGCTCGGGCATCCTGCCGCCGCAAGAATATGCCAAACAGCATGTCGGCGTCGATGAAACGGGTCGCGTTTCAGACGGCGATCTTCGTGCCCGCATCACCGACCATTTAATGTATGCCAAAGCCTTTAGTCTGACCGTGCAACGCTCCACCGAGGAAGCAAAAGCCGGACAAGAGGTCGGGCATACAGCGTCGATCATGAAATATGCCGCTGCCAAAATGAACCAGGACAAATGCGAGCTTCTGGTTGAGGCGCTCGGCACCGATGGTCTCGGCTGGTCCGGCGACGGATTCGCAGACGACGCCAAGAAAGCTACGCGCGGCTGGCTTCGCTCGAAAGGTAACTCGATCGAAGGCGGCACCAGTGAAATCAACCTGAACGTTGTTGCGAAACGCGTTCTCGGCCTGCGGGATCACCAGTAATGAGTTTCGTTCTTTCTGAAGACCAACAAATGTTGCGCGACACGGCGATGGCGTTCGCGCGCGATGAAATGCCGGTCACCCGCCTGCGTGAGCTGCGCGACAGCGGCGCAAATGGTGTTGACGGTGAAACCCGTGGGAAACTGGCAGAGCTTGGATTTTTCGGGGTCCTCGTTCCGGAAGAATATGATGGCGTCGGCCTTGGCATGGTGGCCATGGGTCAGATTATGGAAGCCCAGGGCCGGACAATTGCGGCGACGCCGCTCCTGCAATCTGCGGTGCTGAGCGCAAGCGTGCTCACCCTCGGCGGATCAGAAGCCCAGAAATCTGAATGGTTGCCGAAGATTGCCAGTGGTGAAGTCACCATGGCACTCGCGCTTGACGAAGGTACGCACCATGCGCCGCTAAACATTGCCACCGAGGCCGAACGTAATGGTCAAGGCTACACCCTGAACGGCGCCAAACGCTATGTCACGGATGGCCACCACGCGGACGCGTTTATCGTGGTTGCGCGGACCTTTGGTGAAGCCGGCCAAGCACATGGCGTCAGTCTGTTCATCGTACCGAACGATGCCAACGGCCTGACGGTTCAGGCTCTAAATACGGTCGACTCGCATGGTGCTGCGCACCTGCATCTTGAAGATGTTGCAATCGGTGAGGACGAAGTTGTCGGCGCTGTAGATGCCGGATGGGAAATTCTGGAACCGGCTTTGGACCGTGGCCGGATTGCGCTTGCAGCAGAAGCACTTGGCAGTGCTCAGGCAGCCTTCGATATGACGCTAGAATATTTGCAAACCCGCAAACAATTCGGCCAGCTGATCGGCTCATTCCAA
>JAYZAM010000117.1:0-4141 GCA_036339715.1 Pseudomonadota bacterium
CAATGCTGTTCATGAGCCATCAGATCGATGCAATTCTGCCCAATCTGCAAGCCCGCCGCGAATCTTGTGACGCCATTCTCGGATGCCTCTCCGCAGCCGAAGTCGTCAAACTGACCCGACTCGACCGTTTCAGAATGGATCGCCCGCAAAGTGGACCGATCGCACTGTTGAAGCGCTTGCGCGGATCATCCGATAAAGCCAAAGCCGGCGCTAATCAGATGAAGATGTTGCGGCAGGTGCCGAAAATCCTAAAGTACATTCCTGGCACCGCCCAGGATGTTCGGGCCTATTTCCTTGCTTTGCAGTACTGGCTGGCGGGTTCCGACGACAATATCGAGAATCTGGTTCGCTTCCTGCTCCACCGATACGCGGATGGTCCGCGGGCCGTCTATCGCGGCGCACTGCCGGCTGCGGCACCGGTCGAATACCCAGATACGGGTCTTTATCACCCCAAACTCGATCCACCGGTCGTGACGTCACGGCAGAAATTACCGTTGGCACGCAGTCAGAAGCCGACAGTCGGACTGCTGCTCATGCGGTCCTATTTGCTATCAAAAGATACCGGTCATTATGACGGCGTCATCGAAGCGCTTGAGAACCGGGGAATGCGCGTGGTGCCGGCCTTTGCCAGCGGGCTGGATTCGCGCGAAGCCATCGAGAGTTATTTCTTCAAACAAGGGCGTCCGGATGTGGACGCTGTCCTGTCATTAACGGGGTTTTCGCTTGTCGGGGGGCCTGCCTATAACGACTCCGATGCGGCCGCCAAAATCCTCGGTAAACTCGACGTGCCTTACCTGTCCGCACAGGCGATCGAGTTTCAAACCCTTTCTGAGTGGCAGGATAATCCCCAAGGATTGAGCCCCATCGAGTCGACGATGATGGTCGCGATTCCCGAACTCGATGGCGCCACCGGGCCCATGGTGTTCGGCGCGCGGATGGCAGACCCTGAGCAGCCTGGCGTTCTGAAAATGCAGGCTCACAAAGAGCGGGCAGATATGTTGGCACGCCGTGTCTTGCGTTTGATCCGGCTTCGTCAAAAACCTGTTTCTGAACGTCAGATTGCGATCACGCTGTTCAACTTCCCGCCAAACAGCGGCGCCGCGGGTGCCGCAGCGCATCTCGATGTGTTCGCTTCTCTGCATAACACCCTGAAGGCCCTGCGCGCGCAAGGCTATAATGTCGACGTGCCGACCACATCAGAAGCGTTGAAAACGCAGATCCTCGGCGATCAGATTATGACTGATGCGCGGGTCTACGATTCCGTTTCAGTTGATGACCATGTGCGACGTGAAACCCGCCTGGCTGACATTGAGGCCCAATGGGGCGCGGCGCCGGGACGTCATCAAGTACGCGGGCGTTCGATAGAAATTTATGGCGCCAGATTTGGTAATGTGTTTGTCGGCTTGCAGCCTTCCTTTGGATATGAAGGTGATCCGATGCGGTTGCTATTCGAGGGCGGCTTTGCACCAACACACGCCTTCGCCGCCTATTATCGGTGGCTGAGAGAGTCTTTCGGTGCCGATGCAGTTCTGCACTTTGGCACCCATGGCGCGCTGGAGTTTATGCCCGGCAAACAAGTTGGTCTGGATCAGTCCTGTTGGCCAGATTATTTGATCGATGACCTGCCCAATGTCTATTTTTACGCCGCCAACAATCCGTCAGAGGCAGCGATCGCCAAACGCCGATCCGCTGCGACCACGATCAGCTATCTGACGCCGCCCGTCATCAAGGCCGATACGTACAATGAGCTTCGGGATCTGCAGGACGAGATCGCCCGTTGGTCAAGCACCGACCCCGCCAATGTGTCACTCAAGCAGACCTTGTTTGAGGATATCTTGAATCAGGCGCAAGCGCTCGAATTCGTTCTCAGCGAAGACGAACGTGCAGATGTCATCATCGAGCGCCTTCGCAGCGAATTGCTGACTATTGAGAAGACGCTTATTCCGCATGGCTTGCACGTTGCAGGCGAGGCACCTTCCGAGGGCGAGCGACTTGAATTACTCGCGGCGATGGCCGAAGCACAGGCGGATAAACCGCTCGACGCACATGCCCTCGCACAAGTTGAAAAGAAGCTATGCGACAATCATGAGCTCGATGCGCTGACAAGGGCGCTCGATGCGCGTTTTATCGCGCCAGTTGCGGGCGGTGATCTCATCCGCAATCCGGATATTTTGCCTACCGGCCGTAATATTCACGGCCTCGATCCCTGTCGTATGCCGACAGGCTTTGCTGTCCGCGATGGTGTGCGCCAGGCAAAAGTCTTGCTCGATCGCTTGCAAGCGGACCAGGGGAAATTGCCTGAAACCGTGGCCATGGTCCTTTGGGGGGCGGATAATCTCAAAAGCGAAGGCGCGCAGCTGGCGCAAGCGCTTGCCCTGATTGGGGCAGCCCCGCGGCTCGACTCTTACGGGAGATTAGCGGGGGCGTCTTTAGTGCCGCTCTCCGAATTGGGACGGCCGCGAATTGATGTGGTTGTTACACTGTCCGGGATCTTCAGAGATCTCCTGCCGCTACAAACCCGCCTGATCGCGGAAGCGGCTTATGAGGCCGCGAAGGCAGATGAACCCGAGGATCAGAATTTCATTCGTGCGCATGCGCTGGCCTATCAGGCAAAGCATGATTGCGATCTGGAGACTGCGGCGCTTCGCGTTTTTTCGAATGCGCAAGGGGCGTATGGTTCGAACGTCAATCAATTGATTGATGCGGGGTGTTGGGATGATGAGGGCGAACTCGCCGAGACCTACACGCAGCGCAAGTGTTTCGCTTATGGGTGCAGCAGCGCCCCGACGGCGCAGCCGGAATTGCTCAATACCATTCTGGAAGATGTAGACCTAGCCTATCAGAACCTTGAATCAGTCGATCTCGGCATCACCACTATTGACCATTATTTCGATACGCTGGGTGGCATTTCTCAAGCGGTGAAAAGCGCGACCGGTGCGGCACCACCCGTTTATATCGGCGATCAAACAAGCGGCGACGAATGCGTGCGGTCTCTGCAGGAGCAAGTCGCGCTCGAGACCCGAACACGCGCGCTCAATCCGAAATGGTATGAGGGCATGCTGCGCCACGGATATGAGGGCGTGCGCCAGATTGAGGCACATGTTTCAAATACGCTCGGATGGTCTGCCACGACCGGTCAGGTGGATCCATGGGTCTATCAAAAAATCGGCGAGACCTTTGTTCTGGATGAAGAGATGCGTCGCAAGCTCGCCGAACTGAATCCGAAATCCAGCGCTCGGTTGGCCGGGCGTCTGATCGAGGCCAGTGATCGCAATTACTGGCAGCCCGATGAAGCTACACTCGAGGCGCTTCGAAACGCCGGGGATGAACTTGAGGATCGGGTTGAAGGCCTGACCTTTCACGAAGGAGTTGTTGCATGACCCTATTGGATATGGAGCGTCCCGGTGCGCGGGAACAACAGCCTGATGGCGAAGGCAGTGTTCAGGTTTCGCTTGATCCGAATCTGGAAATTGAAGGGGCCAAGGTGTTTGCCATTTACGGCAAGGGCGGGATCGGAAAATCGACAACCTCGTCGAACTTGTCAGTGGCGTTCAGTAAGCTTGGCAAACGCGTGCTCCAGATTGGTTGCGACCCGAAGCATGACTCCACCTTCACGCTGACAAAACGGCTCGCACCGACGGTCATTGATGCGCTTGAGGCGGTGGATTTTCATAGTGAAGAATTACGACCCGAGGACTTTGTGTTCGAGGGCTATAATGGCGTGATGTGTGTGGAGGCCGGCGGTCCACCTGCTGGTACGGGATGCGGCGGATATGTCGTCGGTCAAACCGTTAAATTGCTGAAAGAGCACCACCTGTTGGAAGACACGGATGTTGTCATTTTTGATGTGCTCGGCGATGTCGTTTGCGGTGGTTTTGCCTCACCGCTTCAGCATGCCGATCGCGGGTTGATCGTTACCGCAAACGATTTCGATTCAATCTTTGCGATGAACCGCATCGTTGCTGCCATCAAAGCCAAGGCGAAAAACTATGAGGTTCGTCTCGGTGGCGTCATCGCCAATCGAAGTGCGGCCACAGATGAGATCGATCGCTATAACGACGCGACGGGGCTTCAACGCCTCGCACATTTCCCGGATCTGGATGTCATCCGGCGCTCGCGCCTGAAGAAATCGACCTTGTTC
>JAYZAM010000118.1:0-10171 GCA_036339715.1 Pseudomonadota bacterium
GCCGCGGTCGCATGGGCGATGCGGGACGTCTGGCTTCGCTCGGGCGTGCGTTCGGCTTTGGGGTAACGATCATCGAGAAGATCGAGGCGCTTGGTGCTAAGGCCTCATCTACGGCCATTCGCGAAGCCCTGATCGCGGGAGCGCCGGAAAAAGCGGCTGAAATTCTAGGCCATGACTGGGTTGTCGACGGCCTCGTCGAGCATGGCGAGAAACGCGGCAGAACAATTGGATTTCCAACCGCAAACTTGCATTTGGGCGAGTTGATCCATCCCCGTCACGGGGTCTATGCCGTGCGCGTTCGGCTCGCGGGTGAAGCCGATTGGCGATCTGGTGTTGCGAATTTCGGGCGCACGCCGACCACCGGCATCAGGGATCCATTGCTGGAAACGTTCATTTTCGATTTTGATGGCGACATTTATGGTCAGCAGTTGGAAGTGGCATTGGTTCGGTATCTGCGCCCAGAGTTAAAGTTTGACAATCTCGACGCGATGATTGCGCAGATGCATTTAGATGTTGAAGATACGAAAAGTGTGCTAGACCAGACAAACTAGGGGCGCCCATTCGAAACACCACTCTGGCGTTGGAGTGCGAAGAGGGAGCCAACATGCTCAAATCTGCATTTGCCGCTACTGTTATGGTTGCGGCGCTTTCAATCTTACCCGGTCACACACAGTCGGAATCGACTGAGACAGAACCGACTCAAGTCGACGGAAACCAGATCGTCCGATCGGTCAGCATGAATGATATGCGTGCGATCACGGCCAGCTTTGCGCATACGATTATCGAAGAATATGAGGAGCAGAACGGGTTCCTCGTACAGACCCCGAACGGCTTCAAATACATGGTGCTGCTGAAGGCCTGTAAGGAAAACGGGCAGTGCGAGGGCATGCTGATCGGATCGATCCATCAGCTGCCGGAGGGTGTAACCTGGCCCGTCGTTAATCAGGTCGACATGCAAGCCGATGCGTTTGGTGTTTACGTCGCTAATGATCAGCTGATTATTGATCGCTATTTCATTCTGTCTGGCGGCGTTCGGGTAGAAGCTTTCGCCTATGAAGTCGCAACGCTCATAAGCACGGCGCCGAACCTGATGGCGCGAATCGGTGAGCTTGCGGCCGCCGCATCTGGATAATTCCGACTGTCAGCGGCGGATTCACTGCGGTGAATGCGCCATTGGCAAGTGACAGCCTTCGCGAGCCCTGCTAAGCGAGCCGCATGAACAGGGCCGCAATCATATCCATTATTCGAATTAGCGGCCCGGTCGCCCGCCCATAAAGGGCTCGCGGCCGGGGTTGTAATTGCTTTAGCCCTTTCTTCACACGCTGATCCGAAGACGTCCAAATGGCCGATACTGACAAACCGAAAAAACCTGAAAATCCTTACAAGGATACACTCTTTCTCCCGACGACTGATTTCCCGATGCGCGGCGGCTTGCCGAAAGCTGAGCCGAAATGGATCGAGAAGTGGGATGAGATGAAGCTCTATGAGCGCTTCCGGGCCGATGCCGAAGCGCGCGGCGCTGAGCCGTTTATCCTGCATGATGGTCCGCCTTATGCGAACGGCCCGATCCATCTCGGCACCGCGATGAACAAAATCATCAAGGACATCATTGTCCGCAATCATCAGATGCGCGGCTATGATGCCTCTTATCTGCCAGGTTGGGACTGTCACGGTTTGCCGATTGAGTGGAAGGTTGAAGAACAATTCCGCTCGAAAGGCCGCACAAAGGATGATGTCCCGGGCGACGAGTTCCGTCGGGCTTGCCGTGAATACGCAGCTGAATGGATCGAGGTTCAGAAAGCCGGGTTCCGACGCTGCGGTGTCGAAGGCGAGTGGGATGATCCCTATCTGACCATGAATTTTGAATCCGAGGCGGCGACCGTGCGCGAGTTTCTGCGCGTCGCCATGGGCGGACGACTGGTGCGCGGTGCCAAACCAGTGATGTGGTCACCGGTGGAGCGTACGGCATTGGCCGAAGCTGAGGTCGAGTATCATGACCGCAAAGTGCCGGTGATCTGGGTGAAGTTTCCGGTGAAGGATGGACCCTCGAGCCTCGCCGACGCCTGTGTGGTCATCTGGACAACGACGCCTTGGACCATCCCGGCCAATCAGGCCGTGTCCTACAATTCTGGCATTGAATACGGCCTTTACGCGGTCGAAGATGTCATGACGGAAGCGGAGCTTGGATTTGCGCCGTATGCCAAACCAGGAGATCAGCTGATCATTGCAGATGATTTGGCGCAAAGCGTTCAAGACAATGCCAAGATCAAGGCTTGGTCACGGGTTTCAGATGTAGATCCGTCACAGCTCAAAGCTCTGTCGCATCCGTTGCATTCGCTCGACCCGTTCTTTACTCACGACATTCCAATGCTCGCCGGCGACCATGTGACCGCTGATGCGGGTACTGGCTTCGTTCACACCGCGCCTGCGCATGGTGAAGACGACTTCAATGTCTGGGTCGAGTCAGGTCGTACGACGCAGCAGATCCGCCAGATCGTTGATCCTGATGGTTGCTATATCGAAGATGTCCCAGCCCCGCTTGGCGGTCTCGATATCATTCGGACCTCCGGCAAGAAACGCGGCGAGCAGGGCAAGGCTAACCCGGAAGTTATCAAGCTGCTGGCTGAAAGCGGAAACCTCCTTGCACGTGGCATGACCAGCATTCGCGACGCGCATTCCTGGCGCTCCAAGGCCCCGGTTATTCGTCGGGCGACGCCGCAATGGTTCATCGCCATGGACACGCTAGGCAAGGATGGTTCTCGGCCTTTGCGCGAGATGGCGCTTGAAGGGATTGAACAGACCAAATTCGTGCCGCCAACAGGCTACAATCGCCTGAAAGCTATGGTCGCGGATCGCCCGGACTGGTTGATTTCGCGCCAGCGTAATTGGGGCGTGCCGATCACGCTTCTGGTGAATGAGAAAGGCGAACCGCACACCGCCGCACTTCCCGAAGCCGAAGCGGCGGCCGTCAATGAGAAGATCCTGGCCAAGATCCGGGAAGAGGGCGTCGAAGGCTGGTTCTCCGCTGAGGTTAGCGATTTCCTCGATGACCCGACCGGGTGGGATAAGGTCAATGATGTGCTCGATGTCTGGTTTGATTCCGGCACGACACATGCCTTTGCGCTGCGGGATCGCGGCATCATCGATGATGAGACCGGCGTTGCCGACGTTTATATGGAAGGCTCCGACCAGCATCGCGGCTGGTTCCAGTCCTCGCTGCTCGAAAGCTGCGCCACGCGCGGCATGGCGCCGTTTAAGCAGGTCGTGACCCACGGCATGATCGTCGATGGCGAAGGCAAGAAAATGTCGTTTTGTATCGGGAATACGATTGATCCAGCCGACTTCGCCAAACAATATGGCATCGAAATCCTGCGTCTCTGGACGGCGAGCGCCGATTATACTGAAGACTTGCGTATTTCTGACGAGATCATCAAAGGCGCGGTGGAGAATTATCGCCGCTTGCGCAACACGCTGCGCTATCTGCTCGGCGCGCTCGATGGATACACGCCAGATGAAGCGGTTTTGCCGGTCGAGATGCCGAGCCTTGAAAGCTGGGTATTGCATCGTCTGGCCGAACTCGATGATCTGGTGCGTAAAGCCTATGAGGAGCATGACTTTAAGCGCGTCATGGCGGCGCTCTTAAATTTCTGCTCGGTGGATCTGTCAGCGGTGTATTTCGATATCCGCAAAGACAGTCTCTACTGCGATGCGCCGAGCGATTTGCGTCGTCGTTCAGCACGCACCGTCATGGCGGCGGTTCTGGAGCGGCTACTGGCGTGGCTTGCGCCAATCATGCCGTTTACGACCGAAGAAGCCTTCCTCATGAGTGTCTTCGCGGACCGGGCCGACAGTGTTCACTTGTTACAACTGCCGGAAACCCCATTTGACTGGAAAGACGATGATCTCGCCGCCCGTTGGGAAAAAATCTTCCGCGTGCGCCGCGTGGTGACGGGCGCGATTGAAGTCGAACGTCGCGATAAACGGATCCGGTCATCGCTCGAAGCCGCGCCAAAAGTGTACAGTGCAGACGCTGATCTGTTGGCGGCTTATGAAGGCGAGGTCGCGGAAGACATTTTCATCACATCGCAAGCCGAGCTCGTCGCCGGCGCTGGCCCTGAGGGCGCTTTTGCCTTGCCGGAAGAAGCAGGCGTCGCGGTGCTGCCAGGTCAAGCCAGCGGCATCAAGTGCGCACGTAGCTGGAAATATTTCGATCCGGCGACCGCAGATCCGGCGTTTCCGGATGTGACGCCACGCGATGCTGTGGCCATTCGCGAGATTCGGGGCGCGGCATGACCCAACCGTTTCGTCTGGCCCTGTACGCCCTGATCCCGGTCATTGTGGTGCTGGATCAGTTGAGCAAATGGCTGATCCTGAAAGAGCCCACCTTCAATGCCTTGGGGTGCCTCGATCGTACGCAACGGTGCGGACAAATTGATGTCCTACCTTTCTTTGATCTTACTATGGTTTGGAATCGTGGGATCAGTTTCGGGATTGGCCAGTCCGAAGGAATTATGCGCTGGGTTCTTGTCGTGCTGACCACTGCGATCGCAATCGGGTTCACAGTCTGGTTGGTGCAGGCCGCGCGTCGCTTCACAGGGATCGCTCTCGCGCTGGTGATTGGTGGGGCTTTCGGTAACGTTATTGATCGCGTGCGGTTTGGTGCGGTAGTCGATTTTTTCGATTTTAGCGGATTAATCCCACCCTATTTCTTCAATTACGTTTTTAATGTCGCCGATGCGGCGATTTCTGTAGGTGCGGTCTTGCTCTTTGTGGACCAATTCCTAATGTCGCGACAACAAACATTGGCGGGGGCCAATAAAGAGGACTAGGCGAAACGCTATGAGAAAAACAGCTCTTTTGATTTCCGTAAGTGTGGCGGCCGGCCTGTTGAGCGGATGCGCGGCACTCGGCGGTTCGAACAGCCCGGATGAGTTTCGGGTGGTGAAAAAGGCACCTTTGGTTGTACCTCCAGATTTCAGCCTGCGTCCACCGGATGCCGGTTCGGGCACGCCGGCAGAAGTTGATCCGGCCCGCAGCAATGCCACAACCGTTTTCGGCTCAGCAATTGGTCAGGATGCAAGCGCGTCTGAGCGTGCCTTGGTGGCAGCAGCCGGTGCGAATGCGGTGAACCCGATCATTCGCGAACAGATCGACTGGGAAGAAGCCGCAGTGATCCGCAAATCGCAGCGCGTGTCAGACCGGGTCATGAATTGGGATCCAAGCCAGGCCGAAGACAGCGCGGACAGTGCAACCGGTGGCGGCGAAGTTGAGATTGCCCGTGGCAGCGGAGAACGCCTGAAGTTACCCGGTACATAAATTCCGAAACATTACATTTGGGGACGAGCAAACGGAGAAGTCTATGAAATATCGAATATCCGGAGGGCTCGCCGCCCTGGCGCTCAGCGGAGGCTTGGCGCTTGCCGATACCTCATCGAGTGAATGGGTCCCTGAAACTTTCACGCTCGATAATGGCATGGATGTGGTGGTGCTGCCGGATCACCGAGCCCCAGTCGTAACCCATATGGTCTGGTATAAAGTGGGTGCAGCAGACGAAGCGCCGGGCAAGTCCGGCATTGCGCACCTGTTCGAGCACGTCATGTTCAAAGAGACTGACGATATTGCCGATGGCGAATTTACTTCGACGGTGAAGCAGCTCGGCGGCCAGCTCAATGCGTTCACCAGCTGGGATTATACCGCGTATTATGAGCGCGTGGCGAAACAGCATCTCGGAAAGATGATGGAGCTGGAAGCCGAGCGGATGACGGACCTCATTATTGATGAAGATCCCGAGGGTAGCTTCATTACGGAGCGCGATGTCGTCAAAGAAGAACGCCGACAGCGCCTCGACAACAATCCCGGTGCCATCCTGCAAGAGCAGGTTCTCTCTCAGTTCTGGAAAGGACACCCATACGAGATCACCGTGATCGGAATGATGGATGAAGTCGAAGCCCTGACGCCGCAAGACGGCATCGACTTTTACAAGCGTTACTATTCACCCGAGAATGCAATTCTGATTGTGGCCGGTGATGTGACCGGCGAAGAAGTGCGCGAGCTTGCTGAGCAGCACTATGGCGTCATCGAACCGTCTGGTTTGGTCGATGGCACCCGCAAATGGACGGATGTGGCTCCTCTTACCGAAACGCAGGAGATCACGCACTCCGACCCTAAAGTGCGTCAGCCGGTTTGGTATCGCTACTATAATGGCACCAGCATGCGGCGGGATCGCGACTTCGCGATGGCCCTGGATGTTGGGCTGGACGTGCTTGGCGGCGGGAATACAAGCTCGCTTTATGTGGCGCTGGTGGAAGAGCAAAAAGTGGCGATTGCGGCGGGCACTTTCGCTTTCACATCCCTGCACGATCAGGGCCCCGCGGCGATCTATGCGACGCCGAGCCCAGGCGTTTCGATCGATGATCTCGAAGCTGCGGTCATGGCGGAGCTCGAAAAACAGCTCGCTGCAGGTTTTTCAGAGGACGATGTTGTGCGGGTGCGCAACTCGAAAGCGGCGGCATCCATTTATGCCCGCGACAGTCAGACGGGTATGGCCAATCAATTCGGCTCCTGGCTCGCCATTGGCGGCGAGATTGAGGACCTTTTGACTTATTCAGACGATATTCGCTCGGTCACACCCGAAGCGGCGCTGGCGGCGGTTCGACAGGTTTTTGCGGCCGACAACCACTTTATTGAAGCGCAGTTACTGCCTGAAAGCGGAGACTTTTAGAGATGCGTATAACCACTTTATTGTCCAGCGCGGCTGTCGCGCTCAGCCTTTCTGCCTGCGCCCCTACCGCCACGACCGACGTCGCAGAAGAGACCGGTTCCGGTCTTGAGGTAACGGTTCACGATGGCGAGTTCGCGACCATCCAACAATTCACGACACCCGGTGGTGTTTCGGTCTGGTTGGTTGAGGAGCCTTCGATACCGATTTTATCGCTGCGCATGGCGTGGCAAGCAGGATCGACGAATGACCCGGAAGGTCTTGAAGGCCTGACCAATGCGATGGTTTACCATATGAATGAAGGCGCCGGGGAATTGGATGCCCAGGGCTTTTTCAAAGGTATGGAAGAGCTGAATATGAGTTTCTCGTGCGGATCATCGAGCGAGAGCACGTTCTGCAATGCCTCAATGCTGACCGACAATGTTGAGCCTTCGTTTGACATGATCGCAATGGCGCTCTCCGAACCGCGTTTCGATGACGGCCCGTTTGAGCGGTTCAAACGTGAGCAGACCGTTTCATTGCAAACCCGGGAAACCAATGCGCGCTTCCTGGCGGGGCGCGCCTTGAGCAATGCGCTCTATCCTGATCATTCCTATGCTAAGGAAACCACGGCCGAGAGCATTGCCGCGATAACGCAGGACGACATGCGGGCGCAGAAAGACTTGCTTATGGTACGTGACGGCATGCTTGTCACAGCCGTCGGCGCGATCAGTCCAGAAGCGTTGGCACCGCTGATCGATCAGGCTGTCGCAAATCTGCCGCAAAGCAGCGAGGCGAAGGAAGCCGACGACGTCATTCTTGCCGACGCTGCAGCGGCGCCAATTATCGTGGAATTGCCACAGCCACAGAGCCTTGTGAGCTTCACAGCCCCTGCCATGACGCGTGATGATCCGGATTTCTACACTGCCGTTGTCCTGAATTACACCTTCGGCGGAGGTGGCTTTGAGAGCCGTCTGATGAAGGACCTACGTGTCGAGCGCGGCCTGACCTATGGGGTATATACCGGTGTCAGCGCGGGCGATAAATTGCAGACCTGGGCCGGAAGTGGACAGACCAAAAATGAAAGCGCCGGAGAGTTCATCGATGGCGTGAAGGAAAACATGGTCGCCATGGTTGAAGAGGGAATGAGCGAAGAAGAGCTCGCCGCAGCAAAGGCCAATCTGACGGGATCTTATCCGCTCGGCTTCGACTCAAATGCGAAAATCGCGGCCAACATGATGGGCGTTCGCTTGGATGGTTTGCCGGTGGACTTTTTCGACAAAAGAAATGCCATGGTCGAAGCGGTTACTCTGGAAGATGTGAACCGGGTGGCGGCAGAATATCTAAACCCCGAGAATTTCACCTTCATCGTGGTCGGCCAGCCTGAAGGTCTGGACGGTTAGATTTTGATTGGGACGAAACTGATAAAGGAGGCGCAGGACGGATCGCTGCGTCTCTTTGTTTTGCTTGTGCCGATGTCGATTTTTATCGTCGCGGCCACTGCAAGCCTGATTGATCTGGATGGTTTCTTTGCCGTTGCGCAAGCCATGAATGACTGGATTCTCGCAACCTTTTCCAGCTTGATTTCGTGGGCCGTGTTTGGCTTCGTTCTAACCTGCGGCGCGGTCATTGTATCGCCCTTGGGCAAAGTCAAAATTGGTGGGGCCGAGGCTGAGCCGATCCTTAAGCCGTGGAGCTGGTTTTCGATCACACTATGTACCACGATCGCAATCGGAATTCTGTTCTGGGCGATGGCGGAGCCACTATTCCATTTGTATGATCCGGGCGGTGCGGGACGCGGCATTGAGGCGACGAGTGCGCAAGCGCAGCAGTTTAGTCTCGTAAGCCTGTTTATGCATTGGGCGATCTCGCCCTACGCGATCTATACGGTTGCTGCGCTGACCTTCGCTCTCGCCTACCACAATCTCGGAAAGCCTTACTCAGTCTCAGGTCCGTTTATCGCGCTGTTGGGACGCCCCCTTCCGAATGCTCTCGCAGCTTTTCTCGACGCCGCAATTTTGCTCGCCCTGATCATGGGTATGGCGGCGTCGCTCGGCGCCGGCATGCTATTATTGTCTGGCGGCGTGGCAAACCTGACCGGCCTGCAGAGCGGTCCCATAATGCTTGCTCTTGTCGCGCTGGCCATCGGTGTGATCGTGTTGGTGAGCTCGCTCACCGGTCTGATGCGCGGGATCCGTATCCTGTCCGTGACCAATGCCTGGTTCTTTTTTATCTTCCTTGGGTTTGTCATCGTGTTCGGTCCGACGTTCGAAATGCTTCAGCAGGGAGGCCAAGCCATTGTCGGCTATGTCGGTGAGTTCGTGGATCGATCTCTGATGATTGGTGCGGCTAGCGATGACAGTGAATGGGCCAAGAGCTGGACAATATTCTACTTTGCCAATTGGCTCGCCTGGGCCCCGGTTACCGCGATGTTCCTCGGGCGTATAGCGCGAGGATATTCTGTACGGGCATTTGTTCTGGTCAACCTGATCTTGCCGGCGGTGTTCTCAATGGTCTGGATGAGTGCCTTCGGCGTGTTCGCGATGGAGACCGATTTGGGGCAGGCGGGTCTGTTAAAAGAAACGCTGGATGCCACCGGTCCGGAATCGGTGCTGTTTCGCGCTTTGGAAGAGTTGCCGATTAGTAGCGTTATGATCCCGGTCCTGCTTCTATTGTCTTTCATCTCTTACGTGACTGCTGCGGACAGCAATACCGAAGCGATCTCGCAGATTTGCAAAACGCACACGCATGCCATGACAGAAGCCGATGAAATCGAACCCTCCGCGCCGAGGCTAAAAATCATCTGGATTATCCTGCTCTGTTTGATGGCATGGATCATGGTCTCGTTCAGCGGCATAGACGGCGTACGAATGCTCTCAAATGTTGGCGGTTTACCAGCATTGTTCGTCGTGCTCGGACTGCAAGTTTGCCTGATTAGAATGATGTTTCAGTCGAAAACACTCGAGCGCGGGGCTATCGCCTCATCTAGTCGTCCGTCAGAGCCTTAAGCTCGGCGGCGATTGCGGTCAGGCTTTCGCGCATCCGTTTCAATCCACCGCCGCGCCCATTGTGGATAACAAGCTGTTTCCATGGCGCGTCGCCTTCTTCGGGACTGCGAACAACAAGGTGACCTGATCGGGGAAGGGCACTCGACAGCAGGCTCTTCGACAAAGCAAACTCTGCTTGCTCGTCAAAATTTCCATTATGCGCATCAGCCTCAAAGTTTGACTGTTCGGAGCGTCCGACGGTGTTGAAAAGGATCGATAGAGCCGGGCGCTTTTCGTCGCTGATTTGCTCCTGCATCACCTGATTGAGCAATTTGATGCCACGCAGAGAGTACATATCCGGATGCATGGGGGCGAGAATGCGATCAGCGGCCTCCATCGCGCAACGTGTCAGGAAGGTCGCATTTGGGTTCGTGTCCAACACGATTAGGTCATACTCGGATCGATAATAATCGATCATGCGCCGAAA
>JAYZAM010000119.1:0-8069 GCA_036339715.1 Pseudomonadota bacterium
TTGTCATGAATACATCAAACGCAAAAAGCACAGGGGCCACACCTTTCAAATGGGTTCTCGAAGACGGTGAATGTTGTGAAACATTGGCGGGTCAAGCCAACCCTGCCCTGGATATTGATTTCAAAGTATCAGCGGATGGCAGATCATTGGACCTTAAAGTCGATGCCCGTCACGCCTGTGATATCTATAATCTGGATATCGATCTCCAAATCGTCACGGCCGATGCAGCGCTGTGGAAACTCCGTGCGTCAGAGAATGGTTCATTCCATTGGTCTTTTGGGCCAGGTCAGGCGCACCAATTGCCCGACGCTATTGGCGTAAATGCATCCGTTACAATCCTTGCGACGAGTGAGAGCGGAACTTTCACCCGCGAGGCCCGCAAGGCGTACCTGTTTCAAGTCTGATTATCGGCAGGTCTCGGTGCTGCCCATATCAAGGTGGAAGTGATCCGCGTGCGCGGCATCATAGTCCGGACCAAGCGTCACGGAAAACAGTTTGCACGCTTTCTTATGAACACGCGTGAGATATTTCCCAGCATCGCTGCGCTCGCGCCAGTGATCAAGCACCGATATCCGTGTGCCGTCTTCGAGTGTGAACCCGGAAATATCAATCGCATTGGCATATGAGTGCTGCGACCGGGTGCGGGTTCCGGCAATATTGCGACAGCTGAACGAGCCATAGGTTTCGATTTGGCGCAGCGGTGATTTGAAGATCTTCTCAGCCTGGGGGCGTAAAACATGACGCTCCCAGATGTGGAGCGCCGCCATCTGATGGCAGGTCATTCGCAAAGGGGCTGCATTGTATGGTGTCAGAGATTTTCGAAGCACCAGCGTTTCATCGAGAGGGCAGCGGGCCTCCGCCCCGTCGGCGTACTGAACCGTAAACTCAACCCCCGCTTCTAAAAGCTTCTCGCGACACAGTTCTTCGTCATATTTCAATGCGGTTAGTTTGCCATAGGTCGCGAGCCCGATTGGCTCCGTCAGGCTTGGCGGACGCAAAGGATTATGTTGAGGCGGCAGGGATCGATGCACCAGATATGCGATTCCGAGAGCAGACAGCCCCAATAAAATAAGTCGCCAGTGGCGCATGGTATTCCTTCGTTAACCAATCGGCGTTTTCTGTTAACGTGTACACGAGTGTGGCGATTCTACGCCACCGCAGACTTCAGAGGTGCGCATGACCGATCTTTTGGACTCAGAAGACGATCGCATTATCAACGAACCGCTCAGTGAGGCACTGACCAAGCGATACTTGGCTTATGCCCTGTCGACCATCACCTCCCGGGCGCTCCCGGATGTGCGCGATGGTCTGAAACCGGTTCAACGGCGGATCCTCTATGGGATGCGCGAGCTGAAGCTCAATCCCGATGGCGGATATCGCAAGTGCGCGAAGGTCGTTGGCGAGGTGATGGGTAATTATCACCCACATGGCGACGCTTCGATCTATGACACTATGGTCCGCCTCGCACAGGATTTTTCTGTGCGGTATCCGCTCGTCGATGGTCAGGGCAATTTCGGCAATATTGATGGCGATAGCGCTGCGGCGATGCGCTATACAGAAAGCCGAATGACAGAAGCGGCGCAGCTTCTGCTCGATGGCCTGAACGAAGATGCCGTCGATTTTAAGCCAACCTATGACGAGAATGACGAAGAACCGGTTGTCCTACCAGCGGGTTTTCCGAACCTTCTCGCCAATGGCGCAACAGGGATCGCGGTCGGCATGGCGACCAGCATCCCACCTCACAATGTTGCAGAAGTCATTGATGCTGCGCTTCTCCTGGTTGATCGCAAGACGACCAGCACGGAGGAGCTTCTCGAGGTTATGCCCGGACCGGATTTCCCAACCGGCGGCACCATTGTCGAGCCGAAAGAGTCGATCCTAGAAGCCTATGAAACCGGACGTGGCAGCTTCCGTATGCGCGCAAAATGGCAGGTCGAAGACCTTGGCCGCGGAACCTGGCAAGTGGTTGTCACCGAAATTCCATATCAGGTTCAGAAATCCAAATTGATCGAACGGCTGGCGGACCTGATTGAGTCCAAAAAAGCTCCTCTGCTCGCAGATATTCGCGACGAAAGTGCCGAAGATATCCGCCTCATCCTGGAACCTCGCGCAAAAACGGTTGAGCCGGACGTCCTTATGGAAAGCCTGTTCCGGATCTGCGATCTGGAAACCCGCTTCAGCCTGAACATGAATGTGCTGCACAAGGGCGCCCCACAAGTTATGGGCCTGCGTCAGGTGCTGAGAGCGTATCTCGATCACCGCAGAGAAGTCGTCATTCGCCGGGCGCAATTCCGCCTCGATAAGATCGAAAAACGCCTCCATCTTTTGGACGGCTATCTGATTGCCTATCTCAATATTGATGAGGTCATTCGCATCATTCGCGAGGAAGATGATCCGAAACAGGTCATGATCGATCGGTTCGGAATTTCCGACATACAGGCCGAAGCGATTCTGAATTTACGTCTGCGGGCGCTTCGCAAACTCGAAGAAATGGAAATCCGCAAGGAACATGACAGCCTTAGCGAAGAGCGCAGCGATATTATCGCCATGCTCGGCTCCGAAGGTCGTCAGTGGACCAAGGTTAAGAAGGAGCTGAAAGAGGCTCGTAAAGTGTTCGACCCATCCACCGAACTCGGGCGGCGTCGGGCAAACTTCGATGAGGCGCCGGTAATTGATGTGGGCGCTGCGCTTGAAGCTTCCATGCCGAAAGAGCCGTTGACCGTCGTTCTTTCCAAAAAAGGCTGGATCCGCGGCATGAAAGGCCACGGCATAGATCTCGCCTCCGCCAAATTCAAGGATGGCGATACCCTGCTCTATTCTGAAGAAGTACACACGACTGACAAACTCATTCTGATGTCCTCGGATGGTCGATCCTTCACGCTGCCCTGCGATAAGCTCCCGGGTGGTCGCGGACACGGTGAACCGATCCGTATCTCAATCGATCTGGAAGACAGCGTCGATATCGTCGCGATGTTCAAGCTGGATGCTTCGAGAAAACGGATTATGGCCTCTGACGCCGGTTACGGTTTTATCGTCCAGGAAGGTGAGCTTGAGTCCAACCGCAAAGCTGGCAAATCCGTCGTCTCTGTTCCGGATGGAAGCAAACTTCTGGTGACAGATCTCGCCAAGGGCGACCATGTCGGCGTGATCGGAACCAAAAAGAAACTGCTTATCTACCCGATCGACGAACTGCCAGAAATGTCGCGTGGTAAGGGCAACAAACTGCAAAACTATCGCGGCTCTGACAAACTCGGTGACGTGATCGTCTTCCATGCGGAGGACGGTCTGATTGTGACCGATAGCGCGGGCCGTATGCGCGGTTTCCCGGAATGGCGAGAATGGCTCGGAAAGCGTGCTCAGGCCGGTAAAGTTGCGATGCGCGGATTTCCACGCTCCGGGAAGTTTACGGGCTGATCACTGATCGCTATCAGGGAGTATGATTACACCCGGATACGTTCAGCGCATGGCGCGCTATAATCGCTGGCAAAATGAAAACCTTTATGGCGCCGCCGATCAGCTAAGCGATGAGGAACGGCGCCTGGATCGAGGCAGCTTCTTCAAATCCATTCACGCCACTTTGTCCCATATCATGTGGGCCGACCAAATCTGGATGAGCCGTTTATCGGATTGGGACGCTCCAGAGGGCCCCTCACGGGACGTTCCACTCTATGATG
The DNA here is from genome assembly GCA_036339715.1 of Pseudomonadota bacterium. Lineage (GTDB taxonomy): Bacteria > Pseudomonadota > Alphaproteobacteria > Caulobacterales > Hyphomonadaceae > Henriciella. Next base: position 3,675 of record JAYZAM010000119.1, read on the forward strand.
ACTGGGAAGATCTGAAAGCCCGTAGGTTTGCAGCAGATCAGGTGTTTCGGGACTGGTCAGACACGCTCTCGCAAGCCGATGTTGATGGCGATCTGGAATGGTATTCAGGCACATTGGGGCGCGGCATGACGAGCCCACGCGGGGTTTGCATCATGCAGGTTTTCAATCACCAGACCCATCACCGTGGCCAGGTGCACGCCATGCTGACGGCCGCCGGCGCAAAACCCGACGATACGGATATCCCGTTTATGCCCGATGCTTACTTTTAAAGGGCTGATATGTCTGAAACCCCCAGCCTCGTCCGACTCGAAATTGCCTCCCCGGTCGCTGAAATCATCCTGCACAGACCAGAAAAGCGCAACGCCCTTTCAATTGAAATGTGGCGCGCAATACCTTCGCTGATCGAGCAAGCTAGTTCGAACGAGGATGTAAAAGTTCTTATAATACATGGCGGAGACGCTGGCGCCTTCGCTGCTGGCGCTGATATCTCAGAGTTTTCAAAAATCTATGCCACGCCGGAAGACGCGCGCGCGTCGGGCCAGATCATCGCCGACGCTCTAAATGCTGTAGAGCACTGCCCCAAACCCACACTTGCAGCGATTGAAGGCGCCTGCGTGGGCGGTGGGGTGAGCCTCGCCATGGCCTGTGATATGCGGGTGGCCTCAAGCGAAGGTCGTTTTGCGATCACGCCAGCGAAGCTTGGCCTGGTCTACCCCGCCGGCGATACTCGGCGCCTTTTGCAAGCCATTGGCCCAAGCGCGACCAAACGCCTGCTCTATACCGGTAAAATCATTTCAGCTGCGGAAGCCCTATCGCTTAGGCTGATTGATGAAACGACCCCGCCCGGACACGCTCTTGAAGCAGCGCATTCGCTCGCGCGCGAGATCTCATCAACCTCTCAATGGTCAACCCGCGCCATAAAGCAAATGATTAGAGGGATAGAAGGCGGTTGGACCGACACCACGCCAGACGCGACGCAGCTCTTCGTCGATGGATTTTCCAATCCCGATTTTCAAGATGGCCATGCGGCCTTCCTTGAGAAACGACCGCCTAAGTTTCCATTCAAATAGCCCTATAGCCCGAGCACATCGGTCATATCATATAGGCCCGCCGGTTGCCCTGCGCACCATTCTGCGGCCTTGATTGCGCCATGAGCGAAGACGGCGCGATCCAAAGCTGTATGGCGAAGCGATACGATCTCCATGTCCGAGCCAAAGGTCACTTCATGGTCACCAATAACGCCGCCGGAACGTCGTACTGAAAATCCGATTTCTCCCGCCGCGCGTTTGGCATCTGGGCCATCATAAGGCGCGCGTTTAACAGCTGACAGGTCTTCAGCCCGCCCCAAAGCCGCAGCACGTCCCAACATCAAGGCGGTCCCTGACGGGGCGTCGACTTTGTGTTTGTGATGAGTTTCCAGGACCTCGATGTCCCAATCAGTTCCAAGTCTAGCAGCGGCTTGTTTGACCAGGGCTTCAAGCAGGTTCACACCCAGCGAGAAATTGCCCGCTTTGACGATCGCGAGCGAACCTGCCGCGGCCGCAATCTCTTTTTCCTCAGCGTCCGAGAACCCAGTGGTTCCAATCACAGCGCCTTTCACCCCCAAGTCCTGGAGATGCTTCAGATTGTCCAAGGTGACATGTGGCACCGTGAAATCGATCCAAATTCGAGCGCCTTTCGCGGCCGTTTCGACGTGATCTACCGCAAGCTCGCCGGACGGGTCCAAGCCGGCGAGGCTGCCAAGATCGCGACCAATGGAGGGGCTTCCCGGGGCTTCACTTCCCCCAGTAACGTCATGACCCGCCTGCATGGCAGCGGCGATCAATTGCCGCCCCATTCGGCCTGCGGCTCCAGCGATTGCAATCTTCATCGAATTCGTCATGGCGGTCTTATACATGGCTTCGGCGCGCTGACCACTAGGCAGCATGTCGGGCGGCTGCTAAGGCGCTGCGATGTATCAGATTTCCGCTCGCGGCCCCCGCGCCTCCATTGAACTTGCTTGGGACACATTGGCCTGGACGGATCCGTCTCCAGCCGGCGCCGTCGATGCCAAAGAAGATACGCGCCTGACCTGGCGCCTCGATGCCTATTGCGAAACTTTAGAGGATGCTGAGGCCAGCGCCGCGATTATTCGCGAAACGGCACCTGACTTGAACCCTGTGATTGAGGCTTTGGAAGACCGGGACTGGGTCACGCTTTCGCTCGAAGGCTTGCCCCCCGTGCGTGCAGGGCGTTTTATCGTGGCGGGTAGTCATGCGCTGACTCAATCATCGCCCGGGAAGACCGATATCCTGATCGAAGCGGGCCCGGCCTTTGGCACAGGCCACCACGGCACCACTCTGGGCTGCCTGCTAGGATACGAACATGTGCTGCGCAGCGGGGTGCCAAAGCGCGTGCTCGATGTTGGAACAGGCTCCGGTGTACTCGCCATTGCGGCGATTAAAACCGGCGCGAAACGCGCGATTGGAACCGAAATTGACGTGCAGAGCGTCAAAGTCGCGAATGAGAACGCGGCGAAAAACAATGTCGCCGACCAGTTCAAAACCTATCACACCCGCGGGGCGACCAATCATACGATCCAAGCGACCGCGCCTTATGATCTGATTTTTGCGAACATTCTGGCCCGTCCGCTCACACGGTTGGCTCCAAAACTGGTGCCGTTGATGGCAAAGAAGGGTCACATCATTCTGTCCGGCCTACTCACACGCCAGGAACCTTTGGTCCGCGCCGCTTATATTGGACGCGGACTCAATCTGGTGAAGCGCCTCCGGAAAGATGGCTGGTCGACCCTCGTGTTAAAGCGCACTTAGTGGGCGGTACGCCGCGCGGTTCGAGCTGAGCGCTGGGACAGAACGCGGGGTCGATAAGTCAATGCGTCATCCGAACCTGTTGCTGGGCGTACCTGCAATGTTGGCGCGGTTTCTTGCACATTTTCTTTGACGACGGGAAAAAAGGCCTGGAGCCCTGAATACCCGCGAAGAATGTTTACTGTTTTCATTGTCTTTGTCCTGGGAGGTTCATTTTCGTTTTTTGTTGTGATTGCCATATAAGAACGACGCCTTGCAATTGAATATAGATATTGATATTTTTCCATACGATATTGCATATCTCATTTTCGACTTTGCACCCCCCTTCAATCCGCACTAGTTAGTCAGCATGAAACAGAATTTTGATGTCAAAGGTGGCCCTCAGATTGGCCGTGAAAACCTGCCAAAGCTGCGTGCCGAGATGGAAAAGCTGGGATTGGACGGCTTTTACGTCCCCCACGAAGACGAGTATCAGAACGAGTATCTCCCCGACGCCAACGAACGCCTGATGTGGATGAGTGGATTTAGCGGGTCGTTTGGCTCTGCCATGGTATTAAGCGATCGGGCTGCCTTGTTCATAGATGGCCGCTACACCATTCAAGCAGCGGATCAGACGGATCCGGATCTATTTGAACGGGTCGCAGTTCCCGACCCTGGACCGTTCGGGTGGCTCGCGCAACAGACGCTGACCGGCCAGACGCTAGGCTATGATCCACGCCTGATGACGCCGAACGATGTCGCGCTTTTCAACACTGCGGCGACCAGCGCGGGGGCCAGCATCAAAGCCGTCGATCAAAATCCTGTCGATCTCGCCTGGACAGATCGCCCCGAACAGCGGCGGTTTCCTATCGAAGCTCATGCTCTGGCCTATTCGGGTCAGGACGCGGCGGAGAAGCGCGCCCGTATCGCAAGCATTCTGGCCGACCAAGGTGCTGATGCTGTGATCATTACATCGCCCGCCAGCCTCGCTTGGTTGTTTAACATTCGCGGCGGCGATGTCGCCTGCTCGCCCCTCCCGCTGGGACGAGCCATCCTGCGCAATGACGGCTCGGCGACGCTGCTGATTGATCCCGCCAAAGAGAGCCCGGAATTGCGTGAGCATCTTGGAAACCAGGTGACCCTGACCGACATTCAAAACCTCGACGAGGAATTGTCGGCTTTGGCTGGTCAAACTGTAAGCCTCGATCCAGCCCTTGCATCGGCTTGGTTCTTCCAACAACTCGAACAAGCTGGCGCCACCATTTTGCGCCAGCAGGACCCTGTTCTTTTACCCAAGGCCTGTAAGAACGCCACGGAACTGGCCGGAACGGCAGCCGCTCATCGCCGCGATGGAGCCGCTGTCACCCGGTTCCTCCACTGGCTCGATACAGAGGCTCAATCTGGCGAGGTGACCGAAATTGATGCGGCGCTGAAGCTTCTGGATTTCAGGACCGCCGACGCCACGATGCAAGACATGTCTTTTGAGACGATTTCAGGCGCTGGCCCAAACGGTGCCCTGCCCCATTACCGTGTTTCGTCAGCTTCTAATCTGAAGCTGGCGCGCGGCACACTCTATCTGGTGGATAGTGGCGGTCAGTATCCTGATGGA